>JBGVTM010000001.1 GCA_041862535.1 Candidatus Neomarinimicrobiota bacterium
ACGATAACCGCTCCAGTACTATCTGAAAACTCCAGTCCTTGGCCATTAATTCAGCACCAGTCTAGCGCTCATCTAAGACGGCCACATGAAAAGTATGGCCAAGGGTTTGATCCGTTTTAATGAAACCGACCAAGTAGCGTTCAGCTTCCAGGCTGAAAACAGAACGCTCCTTGAGTTCAGGGCAGCCGACTACCGTCGGTAACGCGACGGCATAATCTAACACATATAACAAGGTCCCGTCTTCCTGGATCGCTGTAATCGTCACATAATCGTCGACGGCAATAATAACATTATTCTCTGTCTCGTTGTCGAGGAGGATATAGTTGGCGTTAAGATTCGTCGGCGTGCTGATAGTCAAGCTCGTGTCCTTGAGCAGCTGGACGTTGCTTGTTTCTAATGAATCGAATACCTCCGTAATCATGCTGGCAATAAGCAAGTCCCTGGTGGTCTTAATGAAAGCTTCAGTAACATCCAGGGCTTCTTCCCAGTCACTCTCGGGGACGGTTACTATTAGGTTGCCCGCCATCCAGCTGGAGCCGGGAGTAATCAGCCAGCTGCTGTCGGGAACGATGATCCAGTCCTCGGCGGGCTGAACAGCCCGACTGGTATCGGAATCCACCACCCAGTAGGTATCCGGAAACACGACCCAACTCGTATCCGGCACCATCGCGTAACTTACCCAGCTGCTCTGAAAATTGAACTTGCCTTTAGTAGAGACCAAAACAAATGAAGTATCATTCAGGCGGTGACATGCAGCCTGATCCAGGGCTGATAACTCAAATTCTCCTTCCTGGAATTCTTCGGGAAAGAAGTCCGCGCACCCGGCCATCAGGGCACCTATCAGACAAAGCACACCAAGCAGCTTTAATCGCTGAAAGCAAAGAATAGAGGGCATTATCTTCTCCTGAGTTTGGCCGTTGTTCATTTAATTTTCCTGAAGCTTCTCAGCGGATGACAATGAACTTTTTGATCTCACTTTCCCCCTTCCTGTAAAGTAGCTGCCCTGTAATCGGGTCGACGTAATCTTCGGTCACCTCAACGTAGAGGATGTATAGTCCGCTCACAACGATCTGGCCGGAAGAGGTCACCGAGTTCCACCCCTCGTCGCCGCTGCCATCAGTATGCGCGATGGTTTTAATCAGGTCACCCCGTTCGGTGAAGATTTTGATGCTACAATACGGGGGCAAATTATAGAAATTAATGCGATCGCGTTCACTCTCCCTGAATTGCAGTGCTTGGGCCTTGAGATTATAAGGGTTAGGGACGATTCTGATAGCATCCAGGCTGTATCTTTGGGCTTTACTGAGTCGAGCCGGTCCGCCAGCAGGTCGGCGCAAGGACGCCGGGGTGTTGGTCTTGGTCCAGAACTTGCTGCTCTCCAAGGGAACGCCGGGGACAATATCGTTCGTGCTGCCATCGTCGAAGGCGACGATATAGTAATAGTAATCGAAACCCCGCACCGCCTGCCGATCATCGTACGTTGTCACTATGTCAGGATTTGCGGTCCCCGCACCACAGGCGAATATTTCGTCGTAAGAGGTATCCGGCTTATGCACTGCCCGGTAGACTTTAAAGCCCGCTACATCATCCGGAGTCCCGCCCGAATATTGCCACGAAAGCGTGATCCGATCACCTCCCGAATTCACTTCGAACAGGTCTGGCGGGCGCGGTGGCGCGGGAATATCGAACCCGCTAAAGTAATTATCCCTGGCCCGCTCGAAGGTCTGAAAAATGGAATCTTCACCGGTATAAACCCAAACGTTCTTATAGAAGTCAGCATTGTCGGTCGGCCCGCCACCGGCATACGTCCGTCCGGCTTTCGCCGGCAAGCTGAATGGTGAGTTATTTTTCAGCCAGTTCTCCCCCACCTCATAGCACATATCGCGGTTCAGGCCCGCTACACCTTCCGCCAGGACGATATGGATACTTTCACCCGGAGCCAGCGTATAGGGTCCAAATCCCTGACCGTGGGAGTAGCCGCCGGGATTGCCCGGATCCCCAGCCCTTTCGTATAGATTGGCGTCCGCATTACAATCGATCGGATTTGGACAACCCATGTCCTCACCATGCCGGTTGGCCGGGTGACCGGAAATCATATAGGCGTACTCCTGGGCCATCTTCACGTCATTGAACTGGCTGTTCGCCGAAGTGATGGGCAGGTCCGACTGGATGTACATGGTGGTAAAGGGCTGGCTGGGATCATCGGTCGGGTCGGATGGTGAGGCATCGGCGTGGAGGGCGATCACGCCTACATACTGTGCGGCCGTTAAATGCCCATCCAGGCTTTGCGCGGGGCCCCCGATAGTGTTGAAGGTGGCCTGGCTGTGGCGGCCGAGCCAGGCAAACTGCGCCCGGAAGGGTTCTCCGGTAAGCGGGTGCTCGAACACCATATCATTGACCGTATTGTGCCCCCAGGTGGCCGACTGGGGCAGAACATACAGGCCATAGGCGCCCGCCTCACGTGAGGAAGCATAACGGTACTGAAAGAAAATGACCACACCCTCCATGGTCTGCTCATGAATCGTTCCCTTATTGTCAATTATGCCGGTGTTTTTAAAAACATAATCGTAGATATGGTAATTCTGGTGGTACTGATTCGTGAAAGCATATATATGGCGGGTGAGGGTGATGCCCATGGCAGTGTTGACCACATTATAAATCATGCGGTCCACCGGGAGGTCTGCATAGATGCTATCGACGAGGTCCATACCATACATCATATCAGACCCAGGTTCACCGTCAACGAAAACGATTGGATGGTTGAACTTGCCGTACATCTTGAATTCCTGGGGCATTATCTCGCTCACATCGTCCAGTACTCGCGGCCCTACATGCACGACCTTGTAGTCGTAGGTCTTGCCGATATTAGCATCATAGAAATCGGTCGCCCCGATCCACAGGGCCTTAGCCGCCTGGCAATCCTGCCAGTCAAATAAGGCCGGCCACCTGAGACCATCCTGCTGGTCGGAAACCAATCCCCGGCGGCCCACCTCCCTTTCACCACCGGCACTGGAGTACCAGTTATTCAGATCACCGATGGCGATCCACTTGGTGTCATCAGCAAAGGCAATGCCGATCAGTAAGGGACACAGCATCAACACACTGGTGAAGGCTAATCCCGGGTTTCGAAGTATGGCTTTCATACGGATAATAACCTCACTCATTCA
>JBGVTM010000002.1 GCA_041862535.1 Candidatus Neomarinimicrobiota bacterium
ATACCTGTTGAATATATCGCGATGGGTCTAGTTGATAAACTTGAGCCCTTCAGCGTCGCAGATGTGGTAGCCATTACAGTGCTAATGGCCTGGAGATTCGGCGGAACAGGCGGCAGCGAAGGCGCTTTGTACGAAGCTCTACTTACGCTTCAAGCAATGCATGGGGCTGCAAACGGGACAGCCATCTGGAACGAGCTCTTCCCGCTGAATGACCCTGGAGCGCCAGTGACCATACCCGACGAAGTCTATGAAGAGACTACCTTGAGTGTACCTTCGTTGGACCTCCCCGATGGAGTCGGCGGACTCCTTCAGCAGTATGAAGAGTCCCGTGCGTCTCAGGATGAACTGCTTGAGTCGCTGGGTATGCCGACAAAATTTGGAAGCAATGCCGTGCTCATCAGTCCGGAATTGTCGGCAACCGGGAATGCACTTGAGCTCGGGGGGCCGCAGATGGGTTATACGGTTCCGCAAATCGTTTATGAGATCGGGTTGCACGGCACGGGAATCAGTGCCCAGGGTATGGCATTCGCAGGGGCCGGTCCATTTATCTTGATTGGTGTCAGCGAACATGGCGCCTGGACTTCAACCACCGGTTCTTCCGATGTCATGGACATTCGCATCCTGGGACTAAATCCTCTAAACCCGACACAGTATTGGCACGACGGTGTCTGGCAGAACATGGAAGTTAGAACGGAGACATTCGAGGTTCGCGGGTTTCCAAACGTGACAGAGACCTTTTATCGCTCGCACTATGGTCCTATTGTCGGCATAGCCGGGGGTACAGCTATCACACTGCACACCCCCTTCTACAGGAACGAGATTGCTGCCGAGCAAGGTTGGCAGGTTTTCCAGGAGGCGAAGAACCTTGACGAATTCGAGGCGGCAGTGGAATTGATATGGCCTTCCCATAACTTCTACTGGGCTGACAGGGCAGGAAACATAGCCTACTGGCATGCCGGGCGCTTCCCGGTAAAGCCCGAGGGTGCTGATCGCAGGTTGCCCTTAACGGGTGACGGAACACAAGAGTGGATCCGTGTCACAGCCCCTGAAGAGATGCCCCGTTGTATCAACCCCGAGCAGGGTTGGCTTACCAACTGGAACAATAAACCAATAGCAGACTGGCCCTACGCAGAATCAGATTTTGGCTGGGGCGAGGGTCACCGTGTCCAGGTTCTGATGAATGCTCTAACTGATTATTACGCTCCAAGGGGAGATGTGACATTCGAAGACATGAACGCGATTAACCAGATTGCGGGATACCACCACACCGCCGGAATGAACTTCGTCGCGGAGCTGATAGCCGTGGTCACAGAGTATTTAGGGACAACCTCTGACCCGGAGGTCGCGGAAGCGCTAGGCTACCTCGTAGCCTGGGCTACGGCAGAGCCCCTTCCTGCCAGCTATGTTGACCTTGTGTCACCCAAATGGCCTACTGACCTAAATCCCACATACGACCATGCCGGTCTGACCATCTTTAACGCCTGGTATGACATTATCGTTCCCGAAGTGTTTAGCAGTATCCTTCCACCCGACATCATCGGGCGCATAAAGGGTAGTCCCAGCCTGTTGCTCCGGGTCTTCCGGGGGGAAACAACCTACGACTACCTGGGTGGCAGAGACAGGGACACGCTGATTGTTGATGCTCTTGATGATGCAATTGGAGCCTTAGAGGTAGAATACGGGTCAGACGACATGTCCACCTGGCTTACCCCGGTCCGTATGCAAAGATACGACTCGCAGGGAGCTCTGCCTGGCGGCTACTATCATCCGTATATGAACCGTGGCACCTATAATCATATTGCTGAAATGCCGCTGGTGCCACCGGCACGCGCAAAACTGCCGTCACAAGCAGTAGCGAAGGGACCAGCACCACACGCAGTAAGTGTGATCCCACCCGGACAGAGCGGGTTTGTTGGTTATCCGGGAGTACCCAGCCCTCATGCGTTCGACCAATTGCTGCTGTACGCATCTTGGAACTACAAGCCTATGCTGTTCCGCGGTGACGATATCGAGGCAGTGGAAACATGGAGGAGGGAGTTCTAGAAAATAAAGCTAAGGATATAGAATTCGAAAGCAAACATTAGCTATCCTCCAGTTTGCTGTTACTACGGACGTAACGATGCCGAGCCCCCGGCTCGGCATCGTTACGTTATGCTGGTCTCTTGACGCACCATATAAGAGGCTGATAGTATGCAGGGGCTACTGGAGGAAGGAGGAGGAAATGAAGCTAGTAACTTTCGGGGTTTCCAAACTAGGTGGTCAGATACAGCGCATCGGAGTCATACACCAGGATAAAGTTCTCGATCTCAATATGGGCTATACGCGCTATCTGGCTGATAAGTATGGCGATATTCAGGCCTACGAACTGGCAGCAGCAATGATTCCACCAGACATGATTGCCTTCTTCCGGAAAGGAAATGAGGGAACAGCCGAGGCCGAGATGACCATCGACTATGTGGCGAAATACCAAGTCAAAGGCAGCTTGTTTGGTCCCCGGGGTGAAAAAATAGTCTACGAGATGAATGAAATCAAGCTGAAGGCGCCGGTGCCGCGGCCGAATTCCCTCAGGGATTATCTCACATTCGAGGGCCATGCCAGCTTTTCCGGGAAAAGGCAACTGGACAAAGGCTGGTATCAGATACCTGTATGCTATAAGGGTAATCCTGATACTGTCATCGGACCCGACGAAGTCATTCTCTGGCCTGCCTTCACCGATTTGCTGGACTACGAGTTGGAATATGGCATCTATATTGGCAAGGAAGGCAAAAATATCCCCAGAGAACAGGCAGAGGAGTACATTGCTGGCTATACTATCTTCAACGACATCAGTGCTCGTGATATCCAGTTGCAGGAGATGCTGGCAGGTGGCATTGGTCCGGCCAAGGGTAAGGACACCTGTAGTGTCATGGGGCCTTGCCTGGTGACTCCTGAAGAGGTGGACCCTAAGAACCTGCGGATGATGGCCCGTGTCAACGGTGAGTTATGGTCGGATAATAACAGCGGCACGGCTTACTGGACATGGCCTCAGGTCATTGAGTTTGCTTCCATGGAGGAGACGCTATATCCCGGTGATTTCTTAGGCTCGGGGACGGTGGAGGGTGGCTCTGGTATGGAACTCAACCGTTGGATTAAGCCAGGCGATGTCGTCGAGCTGGAGGTGGAAGGTATCGGCATCCTTAGGAACCGCGTTGGAGAGAAGCCGCCGAAGCGCACATTCACCCGTTGATACTTCTGTCTGCAAGGTGTTTTGTATGCCGCCAAGCATCTTGGATGGTTGAAATTAAACAGGGTTAGAAAGGAGAGGACGCTATGAACAAGGAATATAAAGTTCCGACCTGGGAGTCGGGGGTCAGGCAGTTGGCTCCTAATATCTATGCCTATATCCAGGCAAAGGCTACCTGGTACTGGAGCAATGCCGGATTCATCGTGGGCAATGATTATGTGGTGGTCGTGGACTCGCTGGCTACGGTCGGCCTGACCCAGAAATTCAAGGAAGAGATTAGAAAGATCACCGATAAGCCAATTCGTTATTTAATCAACACCCATCACCATGGAGACCATATTTATGGAAACCATGTGTTTGCGGGGGCTACTATAATCTCGCATGACTACTGTCGCCGTGAGGCAATAGAGCAGGGTATAAGGGATCCCGGCCTGATGAATACTATTTTCCCTGAATTCGATTTCCGGGGAATCGCGGTCACACCGGCTGATATCACCTTTGACATGCAGCTTACCTTGCATATGGATGGGCGGGAAGTCCGGCTGCTGCACTTCGGGCCCGGCCACACTGCAGGCGACATAATTGTCCATTTACCCGCAGAGGATATCATCTTTGCCAGTGACTTCATTTTTTTGTATTCCACCCCGCTAGGTATGGAAGGGTCCTTTGCTGGCTGGCTCAGGAACCTGAATGCCATGGCGAATCTGGGTGCTCAAACCTATGTCCCTGGCCACGGGCCGGTGTGCGGAGTGGAGGGGCTGAATCTGTGTCGCGATTATCTTGTCTTTGTCCAACGCGAGGCCAGGAAGAGGTTCGACAAAGGCATGACTGTCGATGAAGCCGCCGAAGACATCGACTTGGGGCAATTCAAGCAATGGCCCAATCATGAGCGTATCCTGGCCAACTTGGAACGCCTGTGGCGCGAGTTTCGCGGCGAAGACCACACCACCTCTAAGCTGGATATTGCCGAACTGTTCTTGCGGATGGACAACATGGCTAAGGCAGGCGAGTTGTAGTACGGAATTAAAATTAGTTTAGTATGAAAATAGTCTAGACTGTTCGACATCCAGTAAAAGCTTGAAATGTTACTTAGATGCACACTAAGATGAACTGCGTAAGCTAAACCTTCTGGTCTATTGAGTATGATTTAAACCGTCCCACCAATACCCGGGCTATCTTGTCCCCACAGCCTATATTGAAGGGGGGAACTTGCTGAAATATGTTTCTGAGTTTTGCCCATGTGGTCAGCCAGGAAACGTTGTTGACAAAAGGTCTATCTGATGATATAGTTGAGCAACAGTTTTAGATTGAATGTTCGTTCAATTACCCTGGTGAGAATTGTCTGAAGAGTTCACAATACGCACTTTTAGCAGCGACAAAGCTTTAGTCAAACAGCGCAGAAATCATATAGTTCGCTGCTCTACAAAAGTATTCACTAAGAAAGGCTATGACCGGACCAATATGCGTGAGTTGGCCAAAGCCTGCGAGATGAGTGCCGGGGCGCTGTATCACTACTTTGGTTCAAAAGAGGAGATTCTTTATTCGATTATTAATAATGCTACGTCGCAGCAGGCGGGTTCCATGGAAGATTGGGCCGATGAGCTGGCAACGGCGAGTCCAACGATAGCTCTTGTAGAGCTTGTGAGAAGGTTTTATGAATGGCATGACAATAATCAGGATATTACTCTATTTGCATATCAGGAAACGAAAAACCTGCCAGACAAAGCCCAACAAATCATTTTCGACTCCGAAGCGCGTATATTGGCTGTATTTGAGAAGTTGTTAACAAAAGGCATTGAGGAACGTGAGTTTAATATTGATGATCCCAAGCTAATTGCCCACGACATAGTCGTTCTCGGGCATGCCTGGGCCCTCAGACGTTGGCACCTGAGAAAACGCTGGACTTTCAAAACATATGTAAAGGAACAGACCGATGCTATGTTGAGGGCGATTACGGCAGACATAAACACTGCTGTTGCCAATAAACAGAGAAAGGAGTCATCCAAGTGATTACTTTGAAGGAAGGTAATTTGCGCATTCCCAAATGGAACAGGAAGGTATTTGCCGTTGCTGGGGGTCTGACGAATTATAAGAAGTTCTGCCCGGAGATGAAGATCGAAGAGCAGGTGATGGTGGCATTCCGTCAGATGTTGGAGAATAACGATTTAAAGCTCTCTCCGGTGGAAATCAAGGGATTAATCAACTTTCTTGCCTGTGGTGAATTTGCCGACCACTTTCAAGACCAGCTCCTGTGCGAAGCCAAGGTCACTGACTATCTCGGTCTTGACCCGATGTATGATATAGGTATCAAGACTGGCGGGGCTACCGGTGGCTCCACTGTGCTGACAGCTGCTATGGCAATAGCCAGTGGATATGCTGATGTGGCGTTAGCCGCAGGCTGGGAGCGCATGTCTGAAGTGGATACGCGGACCGGCAACTACTACATTGCCACCGCGGCCTGTAAAGACTTTGAGACGCGGCTTTCCCGCATTTATTCTGCCTACTATGCTCCTATGGCCGTCCGTTTCGCCTGGGCTTACAACCTCTCCGAAGAGACTAGAGCCAAGGTGGCAGTCAAGAATCACCTGTACGCCTATTACTCGCCGTATTCTCAGCAACCAGGCAAATATACAATTCAAGATGTCCTTGACAGTCCGATGTCAACCTACCCGTTACGTTTTTTGGAATGCTGTGCCATGACGGATGGTGCCGCCTGTATGCTGCTTTGCGATGAGAAAACTGCCTATAAGTTGACCGATAAGCC
>JBGVTM010000003.1 GCA_041862535.1 Candidatus Neomarinimicrobiota bacterium
TGGTCTACAGCTACATCAACAATTACCGATCCCTGCTGCATGAGTTTGAGCATATCCCTGGTAACCAGCTTGGGTGCCTTGGCTCCCACCACCAGAACAGCGCCTATCAGCAGATCAGTCCGGGGGAGCAGCTCGCGCAGAGTAACCGGATCTGAATAAAGCGTGGTCACGTTTCTGGGCATGACATCGTCCAGATACCGCAATCGGTTTACGTCCATGTCCAGAATGTAGACGTTGGCTCCCATGCCGGCGGCGATTTTGGCAGCGTTGAGGCCCACTACCCCGCCGCCGATAATGGTCACCGTGGCCGGCTCAACACCAGGGACACCTCCAAGCAATACACCGCGACCACCATTGCTCATCTCCAGCATCCGGGCCCCCTCCTGGATGGCCATACGACCGGCCACTTCCGACATGGGTACGAGCAAGGGCAACTCGCCATTACTCGTCTGTACGGTCTCATAAGCTATCGCAGTGGCGCCCGTATCGCGAAACCGCTCAGTAAGTTCGCGATTAGCCGCAAAATGGAAATACGTGAATATCACCTGATTTTCCAGGATCATGTCCAGCTCCTGGGACTGCGGCTCCTTTACCTTGACGATCAACTCCGAGTGGCGGAAGATCTCCTCTGGAGAGGCGATAATCTCAGCGCCCGCCCTTTTATAATCATCATCGAAAAAGCCACATCCCAAGCCACCTTTATGCTCAAGCAAAACCCTGTGACCCATACTGGTGAGGTGTTCAACCCCGAAGGGGGTCATGGCAATACGGTTCTCTTGGGTCTTGATTTCCTTAGGTACACCGATAACCATATGCGACTTCCTATGGGTGGAAGGGAGTTACGGGCGAGCTAAACTAAGGGCGTGTCCCTCGAGGCGGGCGGTTTGGACGGCGACCGCTTCGACTAGTGTTGCCGGAGCGACGTGGCCGTCTCCGTCCACCGCCGTTTCCCGTATGGTGTTCACGGCGAACAGGTTCGGTCCAACCAGCGGGCTTTTCAAGCAACACCTTACGGCTGAAGTCCAGCCGGCCAAGCTCGTCAATCTTGATCAGCTTAACGTCTACTTCATCGCCGATTTTTAAAACGTCCTCCACTTTATGGACCCGATTCCAATCAATCTCGGAGATGTGGATGAGGCCTTCCTTGCCGGGGGCGATCTCCACGAAGGCCCCGAAGTCCATAACACGCCGGATAGTACCGTGATAGGTAGAGCCCACCTCGGGTTCACTGATTATCAGCTTCACCATCCGGATAGCGTCATCCATATTATCCCTGCTAGTGCCACTTATAACTACCGTACCGTCATCATCTACATCAACGTTACAGCCCGTCTCCCGAGTAATAGACTTCACAACCCGACCACCGGGGCCGATAAGATCCCCGATCTTCTCAGGATCAATAGTGAGCAGGAAAATACGGGGGGCGAAATCGCTGATTTTAGGACGCGGTGCTTCCAGGACCTCCATCATCTTGTCCAGGACATGGAGCCGGCTTTCCCGAGCTTGCTCTAACGCCTCACGCATAATCTCAATGGAAATCCCCTCCCGTTTAAGGTCCATCTGAATGGAATTGATTCCTTCGCGGGTACCGGCCACCTTGAGATCCATATCCCCGAGGTGGTCTTCAGTACCCAGAATATCCGACAGGATCACGTAGCGGTCCGATTCCATTACGAGACCCATAGCAATGCCGGCAACGGGGGCCGTGATGGGCACACCGGCGTCCATGAGGGCCATACACGAGGCACAAACCGTCGCCATGGAAGAGCTCCCGTTGGACTCCAGGATTTCTGAAACGAGACGCACCGTGTAGGGGAATTCCTCAAATTTGGGCAAGACCTGTTGCAAGGCCCGCTCGGCCAGACTACCGTGTCCAATTTCCCGGCGACTCGTGCCCCGCATAGGCCTTACCTCACCGACGGAAAAGGGTGGGAAGTTGTAGTGAAGCATGTGGCTTTTATAATAGATCCCCTCAATATCGTCTATCAGCTGCTCGTCCTTTTTGGTGCCCAGGGTGGTAATGGCCAGGGCCTGGGTTTCACCCCGGGTGAACAAAGCCGAGCCATGGGTGCGAGGCAACACTTGAGTTTCAACCGTTATGGGACGGATCTCATCGGGTGCGCGGCCATCGGCACGAACACCATTCAAGGTCTTCTGACGCAGATCATCACCAATCAACTCCGAAATACGCTCGTGAATGGCCTGCTCCTGCTCGGGGAACTGCTCTGCCAGTTGTTCCTGTACCTCGTTAATGAAGTTATCGATATCCCCAAACCTGGTCTGCTTGCTCTTGGGGCTATTGAGGTCGTCCAAACGCGGCTGTACCAGGGCATCCACCGCTTTAAGGAGCTCTTCGTCGGGTTCAGGCACAGTGAATAACCGTTTTGGCTTCCCCACTTCGCCCACAAGCTCTTCCTGGAGCTCAATAATATCCTTGATGGCCTCCTGAGCGTACTGTATAGCCGTGATCAGCTGCGATTCGGTAATCTGGTCAGATTCACCCTCAACCATGATGATGGCATCTTTCTTCCCCACCACCACGATGTCCAAGGGGCTCGATTCCAGCTCGGTGTTGGTTGGGTTGAGGCACATTTTGCCATCTATCATGCCGATGCGCACGCCGGCCACGGGGCCGTTCCAGGGAATATCAGAGATGCTCAGGGCCGCCGATGCGCCAATGATCCCGAGGATATCCGGGGAATTCTCGGCGTCAGCGGAAAGGACGGTTATTATGACCTGCGTCTCGTTCCGGAAACCATCCGGGAAGAGAGGCCGAATGGGCCGGTCAGTCAACCGGGCACCCAGGACCTCCTTCTCGGAGGGACGACCCTCCCGTTTAAAGAAGCCGCCGGGGATTCGTCCGGCAGCATATGTTTTTTCACGATACTCGACCGACAAGGGGAAAAACCCTCGGTCAGGTACTTCCTCATGGGTAGCTACCACAGTGGCAAGGGCAACCGTATCGGCGTAGCCCACCAGGACGGCCCCATCAGCCTGCTTGGCCATGTGGCCGGTCTCAATGGTAAGTGTCCGACCGGCTAATTCTAATGTCTTAACGATCATGATTTTCTTCTCGCTTGATTACGTTCTTACTTTCGGTCGTACTCACTGGCGTAGACCGAGCTCTTTGATCAGCTTGGTATAGCTCTCCAGGTTAGTCCGCCGTAGATATTTCAATAGCCGCCGTCGCTGACCCACCATTTTGATCAAGCCGCGACGGCTGTGGTGATCTTTTACCTGGACTTTGGTATGCTCCGTCAGATCCCGAATCTGCTCGCTTAAAAGCGCGATCTGTACTTCGGGCAAACCGGTATCAGAAGCATTCTTGCCAAATTTATTAATCAACTCCGCTTTCCTTTCACGAGACAGAGGCATGTATCTGCTTTCCTCCTTGATATTCAGCAATCCATTTCAGCGTAATTTGCTTATCCTGATTCAGCTGGACCCGTAGCTCCTCCCGACTATCGAATTTGTACTCATCACGAATTCGATGATGGAAACGAAATGTCACTCGCAGGTCGTACAAGTTCTCCTCCGGGGGATTGACGAAATGGGCCTCGATGGTTAATGCTCTACCATCAAACGTTGGCCTATAACCCACATTGCACATACCAAAAGTTGTCCGTCGGTTGATGTCAGCCGATACGATATACACTCCCCCCTTTGGAATGAGTTGGTTAGGTTCGTCGGGGGTTAGGTTGGCAGTGGGATAATCCAGTTCCTGTCCCCGTCCAATGCCGGGGGTAATCCGGCCGGGGATTTCATAGAGCCGACCTAATAGCTGTTCGGCTTCTTCGCAGCGTCCTTCGCGCAGCAGCTGTCGGATGTTGGAGCTGCTGATGGTTGAACCGGAAGATGTTACTACCTCCACCAAGTCTACCTCATATCCAAAGGTGGAAGCGTGCTCTTGCAGGAACCGGGCATCTCCTTGCCGCTGATAACCAAAATGGTGGTCATAGCCAACAACGATGTGCGAAGGGTGGAATTGATCTACAACGATTTTCTCTAAAAAATCACGGGCTGTGATACGACTGAATTGCAGATCAAACTTCAGCACTAGGCTCAGGTCAACGCCGGCCTTTTCCAGCAGGGCAAGCTTCTTGTCCAAAGTAATAATCAGTTCCTTTTTGGGCATGCTCGGTGGCGCCAGGATGTGCTGGGGATAAGGATCAAAGGTCAGGACGACAGCAGGTACTTTTCGCTCTCTGGAGACCTCCATTAACCGCTCAATAACGGCCAGATGACCCCGGTGCAGGCCATCGAAGGTGCCTAAGGTCAAGGCCGAATTGCTTACGGGTGGTAGGTCTTCTAGGCGATAGTAGGTGTCCACGAAGCCAGTTGCTCCATTCTGACCGCATCGGCCCGTCCGTAGGGACCTACTCTGGTCCGTTCCAGGCTGGTTAAGTAACCCACCGTATTCAGTGCCTGCGCTAAATCCGACGCCAGCGAGCGAATATAAGTTCCCTTGCCACAGATCACTCGCAATACCAGCTCGTCGGGAGGAAGCCAAGATACCAGGTCCAGGCGGTATATGTGAACTGAGCGGGGCTGCCGCAACACCGTTTTCCCCGCCCGTGCCAGTTTATAGAGCCGTTCCCCGTTCACTTTTACGGCTGAGAACATTGGCGGAACCTGGTTAATGGGACCCACGAAACGGCTTAAAACCGCTGCGATATCATCGCGCGTCAGCGGTGGTACCGTTACGGTGTCAGTCACCGTCCCGGTGGGATCCAGCGTATCGGTTGTTACCCCGAGCTTCACGTCGGCACGATACTCTTTCTCCAGGTCCATAAGCTGGGAGATCCGCTTGGTGGCTGCGCCCAGACAGAGCACCAGCACTCCTTCGGCAAAGGGATCCAAGGTACCAGTGTGCCCCACTTTCCTCACTTTGATCGCCGATCGCACTTTCTTAACCACGTCGAAGGAGGTCCAATCTCTGGGCTTCCAGAATGGTTGGACAAGGTCTATCACCGTTTGGCAGCCGGATCGTCCCGGTGAAGCTCTTCTAACAGGGTAGTAATTCGGGCAGAACGCTCCACCGATTCATCCAGGAAAAATCGCAGCTCCGGTACATACTTTGCCCGTAGTTCGGTCCCCAGATGATACCGGATTTCTTTCTTGCGACGAAGGAGATCCTGGAGGACTTTATCCCTAGGAGCGCTGGGGTTTAAGAGGCTCAGGTAAACTTTAGCGATGCGCAGGTCCTTGGTGATATCCACATGCATGACGGTGATCATCCCGGCAGTGGGAATCTTAATTTTGGTGAGAAAGACCTCGCCTAGGATACTTTGCACCTCCTCGGCCATCCTAAGTGACCGGAGAACCGTGGTATGGAGGGAATCAAGCAAGGGTTCGCTTTACTTCCTTCACTTCAAAGATTTCCAGGACATCCCCTTCCTTGAAATCAGCGAATCCTTCAACGCCAATGCCGCATTCATATCCTTCCTGCACTTCTTTCACATCGTCCTTGAAGCGCTTTAGAGAAGTGACCTGACCTTCATGGAGCAACTTGCCATCCCGTTTTATCCGCAGGTAAGCGTTCCGCACCGCCTTGCCCTCTTTCAAGTAGCAGCCGGCGATGGTGCCGATACCTGTGATGCGGAAGGTGACACGCACCTCGGCTAATCCCAGCGGGGACTCAACTTTCTCAGGTTCGAGGAGTCCTTCAAGAGCCAGCTTTACCTCATTTACCGCGTCATAGATTACATCGTAATTGCGAATCTCTACGTTATCCTTTTTCGCCAGTATTTTGGCACCGGAAGAAGTATTCACCCTGAAGGCAATGATCACGGCATTCGAGGCCAAAGCCAGTAAGACGTCATTCTCACTCACCATACCTACAGCGCGGTGAATGATGTCCACGGCCACTTCTTCGGTAGCGAGTTCTTGGAGCGAATCTGAAAGGGCTTCCATCGAACCGTCCACATCCGCCTTAAGCAGGATGCACAGCTGCTTGACCTCGCCTTCTCGAATCTTTCGGGAAATCTCATCCAGCGTCCGGACTCTCTTCTGGCGATATTCTATCTCCCGTCGTACTCGCGAACGCTCGGTGCCGATGCGTTTGGCTTCGCGCTCGTCTTCAAAGACGATAAACCTGTCCCCAGCCTGTGGAACGTTCTCGAATCCTTGAATCTGTACTGGATCAGCTGGAAAGGCGGTCTTTATTCGGGACCCATGTTCATCCTGCATGGCCCTTACACGGCCGATTTGACTACCACACAGGAAGGTATCACCCTGCTTCAATGTGCCTCTCTGCACCAGCACAGTGGCAACAGGACCGAGACCCTTATCCAGCTTGGATTCAATGATAGTACCGACGGCCGGTGAATCTCTGACCGCCTTTATATCCAGAATCTCCGCCTCTAATAGGATCTTGTCCAGAAGATCTTCTATGCCGTCACCATGCTTGGCGGATATTTCGGCACTCTGGACTTTACCGCCCCAGTCTTCCACTAACACTTCCTGTTCCGCCAGCTCTCGTTTGACGCGCTCGGGATCTGCCTCGGGCTTATCAATCTTGTTGATGGCCACGACAATATGCACCGCCGCAGCCCTGGCGTGGTTAATGGCCTCTATCGTTTGGGGCATAACAGCATCATCGGCTGCCACTACCAGGACCACGATATCCGTAACCTGGGCCCCGCGGGCCCGCATGGCCGTAAAGGCTTCATGGCCAGGGGTATCGAGAAATGTGATTTTCTGACTCTGAGTAAGGGCTACGCTATAGGCGCCGATATGCTGGGTTATGCCGCCCGATTCACCTACTACTACGTTCGTCCGGCGGATATAATCCAGCAGGGACGTCTTACCATGGTCCACATGACCCATCACCGTAACCACCGGTGGCCGGGACACACTCTCTGCCCTACCGGCCCTGGCCGCCATCCTCTGGAGAATAGCCTCATCATTGAGTACATCTTCCTCATCGATGTCAAAACCAAACTCCTCGGCCAGCACGGAAAGGGTTTCCAGATCAAGGCGCTGATTGATGGTGGCCATGATGCCCAGTTGCATGCAGCCGCTGATAACGTTCATAGGGGTAACGTCCATGGCGGCAGCCAGCTCCCCGACAGACATGAATTCATGGATCTTGATCTTAGGCCGGATTTCTTCAGGCGCAGCCACTTCTTCCGCCTCCACCTTCTCCCGACGATGAGGCTTGCGCTTGCGTTCCCGAGTGGCCATACTCGCCAAGGTCTGGCGAAGGGTTTGTTCTACCGATTTCGACCTGGCCGCTTCAACTTCCTCCCTCTCCCTCCTGGCTACAGGCTTCTTGCGCCCTTGGGCAATCTTGCCTTCGATCTCCTTGATATCGATGCGCTTGAGCTTGGACTTCGGCCTCTCTGGTGTGGGAGGCTTCTTCGCTACTTTCTTGGCCCTAGGCTCCGTACCTTTCTCAACACGAATCGTTTCTTTGGCAGCGACCGCTTGTTCTAGCTGCTTCTTAGCTGCTTCTTTCTTCTCTTTGCGCTTCTTCAGCTCCTCAAGAGCTAGCTGTTTGAGTTCCTCTTCCTTTTTGCGCTTAGTCTCTTTCTCCTGCCGTAGTTTTTCTTCTTCTAACTGGATCTGCTTAACCCGTTCCGCCTCTTCGATTTTACGCTGCTCTTCGACAGTCAGGATGTGATCAAAATGAGCCCGAGTGCTAGCGGCTTTTCGGCGGGCACGCTCTATATCGCGGCGAGCCATCTCCTTACGGTGCCGGTCAACGATAACCTTTTCCTTAGCAAATTCATCCAGGATACGTTCGTATAGCTCCGGCTCCACCGGTGACATGTGGCTGGAAACCTCAACACCCTCCCGCTGCAGGAAGTCAATGATCTCTGTGTGGGAGATATTGAGCTCCTTGGCTATCTGGAAAATACGTTGTTTCTTAACGATCTGTTCGGTCATCTAGTGACGTTTCGTCTTAAGCCCACCAGTTGCTTCTAGCTAACGACTTCCTTGTTGATATCTTCTGGAAAGACGGGTGCCAATCTCTATTGGACGACTCTATTGCCAACATCCTCTAATGTTGCTACTGCCTGCGACACAATGGTATGGATTTTTTCATAGGTTTTTGGGCCAAAGCCTCTGAGGGCGAGAATATCATTTGCTGGACTCTCGAGGAATTCAGCAGCAGTATGGATATCCACTTGGGCCAGCACCTCCACCTGACTCTTGCTCAACCCATCCAGCTCATCAAGATAGATGGTGCGGCGCTTTGGCCCCTCATACTCCGATTGTTTGACCGCATCGATGGTATAGCCGGTTACTTTGGAGGCCAGGACGATATTCTGACCATTCTTACCGATTGCAGTCGGTAGTTCATCATCATGGAAAACAGCCATGATGTAAGGTCGATCTTCCATGATCAGGAGATTCACCGGTTTGGCGGGTGAGAGCGACCGTGATACCAGGATCTCCGGTTGCTCGCTCCAGTTGATGATGTCGATTTTTTCCCCATTTAACTCCCGGACAATCGACTGAATGCGGCTCCCGCGCATCCCCACACAGGCTCCCACCGCGTCGATGCGCCGATCGTGGGAGTAGACAATGATCTTGCTGCGATCCCCCGGGGCACGTGCCACGCTTTTAATCTCAATAATGCCATCCTCGATCTCGGGAACTTCCATCTCAAACAAACGGATCAGGAAATTGTTATCCGCCCGCGATACCACAATGTCGGGGCCCTTGGTCGTCATTTCCACCGACTTCACCAGCGCCCGGATAGTGCTCCCCCGGCGATACCGCTCACTGGGAATCTGCTCGAACTTGGGCAAACGAAGCTCCACCTTGTCGATGTTGACATACACATTATCCCGCCGTACCTGGTGAATGTCGCCAGTGGCGATGGTCCCCAACAACTGAATGTATTCGTCATATACCGATTGCTTTTCGATCTCCCTGATCCTCTGACTGAGGAACTGCTTGGCAGTGGAAACCATTCGGCGGCCAAAGTCGGTGGGATCAATGATCTCGATAAAGGGATCCCCCACCTCAAGGTCCCGCTCCACCCGCCGCGCATCTTCAAGGCTGATCTCAGTAACCGGATTCGTCACCTCATCCACTACCGTCTTTTCTTGATAAATCTCAATCGTTCCCTTGTCCATATTCACGATGACGCTGAAGTTGGTGTATTCTTCCCCGTACTTCTTCTGTATGAGCGTCATGAAGAGCTCCTCCATAATGGAGCCCAGATGCGTCCGATCGATATTCTTTTCCCGGGCGATAGTGGAAAATGATTCGATGATTTCCTGCTGGATCAAAGAGTATTCTCCCTGGTTACCATTTCAATTGCACCACAGCCTGTTGAATCCGCTCCCAGGCGATTTCTTCTTCACCTTCGGACCGCTCCAGGACAATGCCCTTCGGACCCGTCCTGAGCAATTGCCCCTCAATGTTTGTTGCGCTCTCATCTTCTCCTATCGGTGGATGGAGCCGGACTATCAGCCGGCGTCCTACATGCCGCGGATACTGCCACGGCTCAGTCAGTCCAGCTTTCACCCCGGGCGAAGTCACCTCCAGGCGGAAGTCAGTAGTTCCAACCTGCTTTGCCACGCCCGGATCTCTGCGTACTAACTGCGATATCTCCGCAATCTCATCAATGGTAATACCTGCCGGCGTATCCACCACTACTCTGACCAGGGGCTGTCGGCCTCCCTTACTCACCGAAGCGTCAAGAACGTGGACTTCCGGCCCCAAGGCTAAAGCGGATAGATATTCAAAAAAAGCAGGCATTTACCAACATACCTAAACAAAGAAAGTGGGTCGCCCGACCCACTTTCCAAATATAAAGTTACATATTCAGCAACCAGCCAGCAAGGAGTTATACACCCTGCCTCAATTCCCCCATAGCCTCGGCAGAAGTCACTAATATTTGTATCTCGTTACGGGTTTGGAAATCCAGCTCATTATTATCAAGGAACGGCTGGAGAAGCTTCAGTGCTTCTTCAGGTTGCTGGGCCAGAAGGTAATTTCGACCGGCGTAAATGGCGTACTGGTGTTTGAGAGAGGCAGTGGGTGCTGACTTGCTGGCCTGTTTAAAGCTCTCCGCCGCCTCAGCATGGCGCTTTTGCCCCTCGGCGATTATCCCGAGCCCGGCTTGAGCGCCTGCCTTCAGGAGTGGGTCCTTCCCGTAATCATCTAAATAACGGCGGTAATGTTCCTCGGCACCAGTAGTGTCTCCCATAAAAAGTTCTGAACGGGCCAGTAAATAGAGGCCGTTGCCGAAAGACTTCAAACCGCTATATTCGTCCACATAAGCGCTGAGCTGGGAGATAACGGTGTTATAGTTGCCCTGACTGAACTCGACAAATGCTATACCTACAGCTGCGGCAGCCTTCTCGTTCTGGGATGCCCGCCAGCGAGTCACCAGGACTACCAAAACCAGCACCACCAAAGCGATTCCGCCATATCGAGACACACGCTTATTGTGAACCAACCACCAGTGGCGCAAGCGATACAACGCCTCCATCAGGGGATCGCGCTTGAGCTCCTTGCGGGTTATTTTCTTGCGAGGTTTGAGCATCTCTCTTCCTGGATTGTCACTTCCTCATCATTAAATAACTGATAAAATTAGGGGTTTCTCACCCTATTGACTACAGGTTTACCACACAAAAACTCAAACAAAAGCCCTGACCAGCGAATCCTGAAAATGCTAAGTTCTTCGACCTTTAATAAGATTGACTTGTTGGCTTATCCTGATCGAAAGGAAATTAGCCCGGTTTTTCAAGAAAGGACCTACGCACAATGCGCTATCTAATTACCATTTTCCTGACTGTTTTCCTGGCAGAGCTCGGCGATAAGACCCAGCTTGCTGTCTTGCTTTTTGCCACCCGGCCTGAAGTCTCCAAAATCGGCGTGGCCGCTGCGGCCTCCCTGGCCCTGGTAACGACCACCGTCATCGCCACCGTGATCGGGGATCGCCTCTCGCATTGGATTAATCCCAAAATACTGGCGGGTGTAGCCGGGGTAGGTTTCATCCTCATCGGTGTGCTGATGATAATCTCCATATTCAGAGCGGGACAATCCGTCTGAGCAGCCGGAAGCCGGGAACTTTTTGCTTGGTCATGGGTTTCAACCAACTAATAGTTTTTTCTGAAGTAATGAAAGTACCCAGCATACTTGTCCTGATTCTCTGGACGGTTTCTTTTGGCGTCCCATTCTGGCCCGCCGGTGTCATGGCCTGCGAGGGAACCTGTTGTACTCCGCCGGAAAGCAGCTGCTTAATTGATGATACAATGGACGGCTGCCCTGGAATGCGAACCGGTGGTACCATCCATCCCATTCCCGCCGTAACCACCCAGCACTCCTTTTCTAAGGTCCACCCGATAAAGGCGGTCATTGTCAATACTCTTTCCCTGGACATTCAATTTGCATCCCCAACCAATCAAGGACAGTCCATCCCACTTTGTCCACCATTCCTATTGCCGCCCCTGCTGATTTAGACTCACCTCATCCTTTCACTTTTGGAGGCGTTCGTCCGTTGTGGATCGGATGCCCAGCAACATTTTTTCATTATCAGAAATGACGAGGTATCATGATTTCGAAACTGGTTTCACAGCTCCTTTACGAGCTACAGTTCTCACGTGTAAGGCCTGCAAGGCCGCGCGTAATCCGAACGGCGGGACTGGCGCTATTGGCAGCGACCATAATTCCCTCGGCATTGATCCAGGGACAGTCTTCAAATACCACCCGGCAGGTCTATGAATCGATAGATGCGCTCGTTGCCGACGGGCTGGTCGCCAATCCGGAAGTGCGGGCGGCTTTCGCTCGATGGGAAGCCGTCCGGAAGCAAGTCCCTGCCCGACGCGCATTGCCGGAGCCATCAGTTCAGTACACCCACTACCTTCAGAGTGTTGAGACCCGGGTCGGTCCCCAGCGAGGGGCTGCCGGCCTATCGCAACGCTTGCCCTGGTTTGGTAAACTCAGGCTCGAGGGGCGCATTGCTGAAAGCAGGGGCCAAGCCGCATACCACCAGTACGCCGCCACCGTTCAACGAGTTGCCGCTGAGATCGAGGCCGCTTACTGGGATTATCTCTTCCTTCTGCGGGCCATTCAGATCACACAGCAGAGTGTAGAGCTGCTGCGTAATTGGGAGCAGGTTGTTCTCGCGAAATACACCACCGCCCAGGCCGGACATCCCGACGTTATCAAGGCCCAGGTGGAAGTCTTGAGTCTGGAAGATCGGATTGAATCCCTCCGACAGCGCCAACGACCACATCTCCAACGGCTCTCGGCGGCGGTTGGAATCCCACTCACGCCCGACGTCATCAGAGAGGTGCCGATTCCGCGATTTGATGCTCCGGCATCACTGGACAGCTTGCTAAGCGAGCTATTACAGCACAATCCCGAGCTGCTTGCAAGCAGGGCTCTCCAGGCGGCCGCCAGACAGACTGTCAGCCGGGAGCGATTGAATTACCTGCCCGACCTGACGGCAGGTGGTCAGGTCATTTTCACTGGTGAGAATCCCATGCTGGGCGATGATCCCCAGAATGGCAGGGATCCGGTTATGTTCAGTGTCGGTCTCTCTATCCCTATCCGGTGGAAAAAATACCGAGCTCTCGAACAATCGGCGCGAGCAGAACAGAGGTCGGCGGAATTGACCACGGCCCATATTGAAAACCGGCTGCTGTCCGGCCTGGAGCTCGTGCGCTACGAACTGCAGGATGCGGCCCGGAGGGTCAGATTGTATCAAGAGGCCCTCATTCCGCGGGCCGGACAAGCCATGCTTACCACTGAGGCCGCCTATATCAGCAATAAGGTGGATTTCTTAACCCTCATAGAATCACAGCGGGTACTCCTGGATTATCAACTCTCATACCAAGAATCGTTGGCTGACCAAGCCCGCCAGCGAGCGCAGCTTTTTGCCCTGCTCGGCAGATACCCGGTGAATACCCCGTTTATGGAGGAGAACTTGAAATGAAAACGAAGGACTATTTCAACCGTTTGATTAACTGGTTTAGAATTCTTCCCTACCGGGTCTGGATTATAGTCGGATTGGCTTTCATCCTGGGACTGCTCATCACCGGCCCTGGAAGGGAGGAGCACGAGCACGGACAGATAGTAGTAGCCGCTGCCACTCATGGTGAGGTTCGCTGGTGGACGTGCTCTATGCATCCCCAGGTGCAGCTGCCGGAGCCGGGCCAGTGCCCCATTTGCTTTATGGATCTCATCCCGGTTGCGAACACAGGCAGTGAAGCAGCTCCGCGGGAGCTCCGGATGTCTGAGAACGCTATAGCGCTGGCCGGGATCACCACTCAACGAGTGCACCGGGCGGTGGCCGAGCGGGAAGTACGCCTCGCCGGCAAGGTGGACTACGATGAGACCTTATTGGCTAATATAACTGCCTGGGTGCCCGGCCGATTGGAACGGCTATTTGTGGATTATACCGGCATCACGGTCAAAAAAGGTGACCACCTGGTGGAACTCTACAGTCCTGAGCTCTACGCGGCCCAGGAGGAGCTCATTCAGGCCCTTCAGCGAGTCCCGGCAGGTGATCAAGCCCCTGGCCGGGCCCCGGCTCAGGCCATCGTTCAAGCCGCCCGCGAGAAACTGAGGTTGCTGGGCATTACCGAAAATCAGATCAAGCAGATAGAGCAGCGCAGCACTCCGTCCGACCGGCTGACGATCTACAGCCCGATGTCGGGAATAGTGATTCACAAGGACGCTGTCGAGGGAATGTATGTTTCGACCGGCACGAGAATCTATTCTATTGCCGATCTGAGCCGCGTCTGGGTGATCCTGGAGGCCTATGAATCAGACCTCCCCTGGCTCCATTATGGGCAGGAGGTGGATTTCACCGTTGAGGCACTGCCCGGCCAGACATTTCGAGGGCGGGTCGCCTTTATCGATCCGGTCCTGGACACCAAAACCCGGGCCGTAAAGGTACGCCTCAGCCAGTCTAATCCCACTGGCGTGCTCAAGCCGGGTATGTTCGTGCGGGCTACGGTGCACTCGGTCCTGGACGCGGAAGGCCGGGTTATCAATGCCGATATGGCGGGCAAATGGGTCAGTCCGATGCACCCGGAGATCGTGAAGGACCATCCTGGCCAGTGTGACATTTGCGGCATGGACCTGGTCCGAGCAGAAGACCTGGGCATCGTTAATATCCCAGCCAGCGAGCAGCTTCCCTTGCTAGTTCCCGCCAGTGCAGTGCTGCTCACTGGCAAGCGGGCCGTGGTCTACGTTAAAAAGCCTGATATCGATGAACCCACTTTCGAGGGTCGGGAGGTGAGGCTGGGCGCCCGTGCCGGTGACAGCTGCCTGGTCCTGTCAGGGCTGAAGGAAGGCGAAGAGGTGGTCGTCAACGGCAATTTCAAGATCGACAGTGCCATGCAGATCGCCGCCAAGCCCAGCATGATGAGTCCCGTAGGTGGCATAAGCATGACGGGCCACGAACACCACGCCGTTGAGGGAAAACAACATGAGTCGACTCCCAATGCCAGAGTAGAAGATACCCAGACCGAGCCGATTAAGCCGGAGGCAGAAGCCACTTTCCTGGAAGCGTTGCAGAAAGTCTACGACCTTTACTTTCAGGCCCAGGATGCCCTGGCTGATGACCGGATAAAGGCGGCCACCGACGCCCTGGTACAGCTCAAGAAGGAAGCCCAGGCAATTCAACCAGAGCTGTCGGGCCTGAAGGGACCTACCGCGCAAGTGTGGCAAGACCACCAGGAACAACTGCTAACTGCCATGGAGCACGTTCACCACTGGCGCTCTCCGGAAGCGGCTCGCAGCGGATTTGACCGCGTTTCCCTGGTGATCATCGCCGTACAAAAGGACTTCGGCCATGCCGATGACCGGACCTACTACGAACTCTTCTGCCCAATGGCGTTCGATAATACCGGTGCTCACTGGCTCCAGACGGATAAAGCAGTAAAAAATCCTTACTTTGGGAACCGCATGCTCCGTTGTGGGGAGGTGAGATCGGTAATGCCTCCTGCGCAGACCTTCGAAAAGGAACCCAGTGAGGGGCCTACTCCTAATGGTTGAGACGACACGCACTTCACTTATTGACCGCATTATCAAAGCCAGTCTGGAAAACAAGCTGGTTGTGGGGCTGGCGCTGGTGGCGGTGGTGGCCTGGGGCCTCATGGTGGCTCCCTTCGACTGGGAAATTCCCGGCATTTCGCGGGCCCCGGTCCCCGTAGATGCAATACCAGATATTGGCGAGAACCAGCAGATCGTCTTCACCGAATGGATGGGCCAGTCGCCACAGGATGTAGAAGACCAGATCACCTACCCGCTGACAGTAGCCCTTCTCGGGATCCCGGAGGTCAAGACGGTCCGGTCATACTCCTTTTTCGGCTTCTCCAGCATCTACATCATTTTCAAGGAGAAGGCGGAGTTCTACTGGACCCGCAGCCGTATTCTCGAGAAACTGAACACGCTGCCGGCTGGTACCCTCCCCCAGGGTGTCAAGCCTACCCTTGGTCCCGACGCCACGGCCTTGGGCCAGGTATTCTGGTATACCTTGGAAGGTCGGGATGCAGACGGCAATCCCACCGGCGGCTGGGACCTCCACGAGCTGCGCTCCATCCAGGACTGGTACGTCCGCTATGGCCTGCAGTCTGCCGATGGTGTCGCCGAAGTCGCCTCGATTGGTGGCTTCATCAAAGAATACCAGATCGACGTGGACCCTGTCGCTATGCGGCAGCATGGGGTTCAGTTAGCGGATATTGTTAACGCCGTGCGCAACGCCAATATCGATGCCGGTGCCCGCACCATCGAAGTCAATAATGTGGAGTACGTTATCCGCGGGCTGGGTTTTATCGAGAGCCTGGAGGATATCGACTATACGGTCGTGAAGGCAGTCGATAACGTCCCCTTATATGTCAAAGACGTGGCGAATGTCACTTTGGGGCCGGCCCTGCGCCGGGGCGCCCTGGACAAGGAGGGGGCCGAAGCAGTAGGCGGCGTGGTGGTGGTGCGCTATGGGGAGAATCCGCTGGCGACTATTAAGAATGTAAAGGAGAAGATCAAGGAGCTCAGCCGTGGTCTACCGCAGAAGACCCTACCCGATGGCCGGCTCTCTCAGGTCACCATTGTACCCTTTTACGACCGCACCGGCCTGATCCACGAAACCCTGGGTACCCTCAATCACGCTTTGCGCGACGAGATCCTCATTACCATCATCGTCATCCTGCTGATGGTGATGCACCTGAAGACTTCAGTACTCATCACCAGCCTGCTGCCCCTGACGGTACTGATGGTATTTGTCGGCATGAAGCTGTTTGGCGTGGATGCCAATATTGTGGCGCTGTCAGGTATCGCTATCGCCATCGGTACTATCGTGGACATGGGCATCGTGGTTTCGGAGAATATGCTCAGGCATCTGGATGAAGCGGGCGAAGGTGACGATAAACTCGAGCTCCTCTTTCGCGCCGCTTCGGAAGTGGGCGGTGCCGTCCTTACGGCCGTCTCCACCACCGTGGTCAGCTTCCTGCCGGTGTTCACGATGGAGGCGGCTGAAGGAAAGCTCTTCAAACCGCTGGCTTACACCAAGACCTTCGCCCTGATCGCCGCGGTGATGCTGGCCCTGACCGTCCTGCCGCCCATGGCACACATCCTCTACGCCGGCCGCATCAAAAGGGAGCGTCTCCAGCATATCCTTTACGGCAGCCTGATCGTGGTCGGGATCGGGGTAATGGTCACGGTATCATGGTGGGCCGGGTTGCTGGTTACTCTCATAGGCGGTTACCATTTTGCCAGGGAGCTGCTACCCTTGAAGCTGCGTGGTCACGTGCCCCGCGGGGTCAACTGGCTGGCCATCGTCATCGTGGTCGTTATCCTGGCGGGCACCTGGGCTCCTCTGGGCATTGACAAGGGTACCCTGCGCAACGTATTCCTCGTGGCTTTGATGCTGGCCGTGATCATGGGAGGACTGATCCTGTTTACGCGTCACTATCCCCGCGCGCTTCGCTGGGCCCTGGATCATAAGGGGTGGGCGATGGCCGGTCCTGTAGCCCTGGTCATCATCGGACTCATGGGATGGGTGGGCTTCGATGCCCTGTTCGGCTTTATGCCCGATATCGTTAAAAAGAGTCGCCCTTACGCTGCCGCCCGTCATGCCTTCCCGGGCTTGGGCAAGGAATTCATGCCACCATTGGATGAGGGCTCCTACCTCTACATGCCGACAACCATGCCCCATGCCAGCATCGGTGAGGCCATCGACGTCCTGGAAAAGCTGGACAAGGCTCTGTATTCGGTGCCCGAAGTGGAGCTGGTAGTGGGCAAGCTGGGCCGGGCTGATACGCCCCTGGACCCCGCCCCCATCTCCATGATCGAGACGGTGGTGAACTACAAGCCGGAGTATGTCGTAGATGAAGCTGGCAACCGCCTCACGTTCAAAGTTGACGATGAGGGACAATTCCTGCGGGATAGCTCCGGCGAGCTCGTACCCGACCCGCGGGGGCGGCCCTTCCGGCAGTGGCGACCCCATATTCGGTCGGCCAGCGATATCTGGGACGAGCTGGTTAAAGTAGCCCGGATTCCAGGCACCACTTCAGCGCCGCGTCTGCAACCCATCGCGGCGCGGATCGTCATGCTCCAGAGCGGCATGCGCGCGCCCCTGGGCATCAAGGTAAAAGGCCCGGACCTGGAGATGATCGAGCAGGTAGGGCTGCGCCTGGAGCAGCTGCTCAAGGAGGTCCCTGGTGTCCAACCCGGTACTGTTATCGCCGACCGCATTGTGGGCAAGCCGTACCTGGAAATCGCTATCGACCGCCGGGCTATTGCCCGCTATGGTATTCCCCTGGGCCGCGTACAGGAGGTGATCGAGGTGGCCCTCGGCGGGAAAACCATCACCAGCACCGTTGAAGGCCGGGAACGGTATCCGGTGCGCGTGCGCTATATGCGGGAACTGCGGGATAATATCGAATCCCTGGGCACTATCCTGGTCCCCGCACCGGATGGCACCCAGATTCCCTTAATCCAGCTGGCGGATATCCGATACGTGCGTGGTCCCCAGGTCATCAAGGGTGAAGATACCTTTTTGGTAGGCTATGTACTATTTGATAAGCGGGACGGCTGGGCTGAAGTGGATGTCGTGGAGCAGGCCCAGCGCTATCTCCAGTCCCAGATCGAGAACGGCGCTTTCGTCCTTCCTGCCGGGATCAGCTACTCCTTTGCGGGCAGCTATGAGAACCAGGTCCGCTCTACGCAGCGCCTGCGGCTGATCCTCCCGCTGGCGTTCTTCATTATCTTTTTAATTCTTTATTTCCAGTTTCGGCGTGTTTCCACCACCCTTATTGTATTCTCGGGCATTTTCGTGGCCTGGTCCGGCGGATTCCTGATGCTCTGGCTATACGGTCAGGACTGGTTCCTGAACTTCAGCCTGTTTGGAGCCAATTTCCGCGACCTGTTCCAGGTCCACCCCATCAATCTGAGCGTGGCTGTGTGGGTGGGCTTCCTGGCCCTGTTCGGTATCGCCAGCGATAACGGGGTCATAATCAGCACCTACCTGGAGCAGAGCTTCTCCCGGCGCCAACCGGATACGGTCACCACCATTCGTGAGGCCACGGTAGAAGCCGGAGCCAGGCGCATCCGACCGGCCATGATGACCGCCGCCACCACGATCCTGGCCTTGCTGCCGGTGCTGACTTCCACCGGCCGCGGAGCGGATATCATGGTCCCGATGGCCATCCCATCTTTTGGCGGCATGGTATTGGCAATTATGACTACCTTTGTGGTGCCAATTCTGTATGCCGCCCGGGCGGAACGAAGGCTGCTAAGCGCTAAAGCGAGAGATCAAAGGACAGCGAATGATGATTGAGCAGCATTACCATGATCCCATATGCGGGATGACGGTGACTCCCGAGACCGCCGTCGGCACTCAGGAATGGGAAGGCACTACGTATGGTTTTTGCTCCCGACACTGCCAGGAACTATTCGCCAGCGATCCGGCCAGGTTCGCAGCCCTGGCGGCTGAGAGATATCCTGCCATCTTCGGTCCAGGTACTGAAGAAGTTAAACGGGAGATGCCTGATCCCAGCGGTGAGGCACCCGGGCACACCGATCCCGTCTGCGGCATGATGGTGGACCCGGCCAGCGCTGCCGACCAGGTGGAATATGAAGGGACCACCTACTATTTCTGCTCCAACAACTGTGCCGGGAGATTCAAGGCCGATCCCGGCGGTATCCTAACCGGGACGCCAGAAAGGGCCCGCCACCATCCCGAGGACACTCACGAAGGGATCGCCTATGTCTGCCCGATGGACCCGGAGGTGCGGGAATCCCAGCCCGGACCCTGCCCCAAATGCGGCATGGCCCTGGAGCCGGAAACGATGACCACTGCGATGGCCGCCGAATACACCTGCCCGATGCACC
>JBGVTM010000004.1 GCA_041862535.1 Candidatus Neomarinimicrobiota bacterium
CCAAGTGGGGGCCGGCGCTTCATTCCATCGTTATCTCACAAAAAGCTCCCACCTACCCTCAGTTCGGCTTCGAATGGAAGCCGAACAGGCGGCTTCGATTTATTTACACTCACGCCGATCTATTCAGTGGAATCGAAGATACCCTGCAAACCCAGTCTGCCGGCCTGCTGGGAGAACGAGTTGTTCACCTGAAGCGCTACCTGGCCACTCATCGCGCTGAATTTTCACTAACGCCCCTGATAACGCTCGGCCTGACCGAGTCGGTTGTTTATGGAGGCAGAGGTATGGAAACCATGTACCTGATGCCCTTCGTCCTATATTTCTCCGCTGAACATTATCTGGGCGACAGGGATAATGTCCTGATGTCGGCTGACCTGGCCGTAAACCTTAAACCGGATCTAAAACTGTACGCTGAATTCCTGGTGGACGAGTGGCGTCCCCAGGAAACTTTCAAGGAGACTAACCGCAACTGGTTTGCCTGGCAGGGGGGAATCGACTGGCAATCCATCCTCGCCCCCAACGACCGCTTTGTATTAGAAGCTACCTGGACCGACCACCGCATCTACCGGCATCGTTACAGCGCGAACGAATACTACAGCCACGAGTACCCTGTCGGACATTGGATCGGACCTCACGCCCAGGCCTTGTATGCTGCTTATGACTTCCCTTTTTGGGGATCCCACTTTATGGTGAGCTTCAATTACGCTAAACGTGGGGAGCTAACAAAACCGATGCTGGAAGACCAATATAGTAGTATGTCCTATGACCGTTTCTCCGGAAAAACGGAGACCCTCCAGACTATTAACCTGACAATTGACCGTAAGGTCCTCCCCAAAGCCTTGCCGAGCTTGTGGGTGGAAATTGGCGTAAGCCATATCCGCTGGTCTAATGCGGGATTCAATCCTTTTAAACCCGAGGCAAATGAACTGGGAGACGTTACCAAAACATCCTACACCTTAGCCTTCTACTACAATTTCCATATCCCGGGATATGACGTCTCGTTTCTGAGTCCTTCATGATTGATGCCTGGCAATTTTGATCTGAATCCCGGAAAATCTCTGGTGATAACGCTGTATAATACAAGGATTGATAGGCTGAGTTATCCGGGGAAACCGGCGTTATATGTACTAATAGAATGGGAAAAATGCGCATTCTCGTAACCGGCGGTGCCGGATTCATTGGCTCCCATGTAGCGGAAAAGTTCCTGGAACTGGGGCACCAGGTCGTGATTCTGGACGATCTCTCCACTGGCAGGCGGGAGAATATCCCGGCGGGGGCCGACTTTATTGAAGGCGATATTAGAGATAACAACCTTGTGCCGGGAATATTTGAGCAGTACAAATTCGATGTCGTGAACCATCATGCCGCCCAGATGGACATCCGCCATTCGGTGGACGATCCCGCTTTCGATGCTCAGGTCAACATTCTGGGTACGATTAATCTTCTGGAATCCAGCATCCGGACCGGCGTAATCAAATTCATGTTTGCCTCAACCGGTGGTGCCATCTACGGTGAGCAAGAATCCTTCCCGGCTGCTGAGGACCATCCGACAAATCCCATTTCGCCTTACGGCATCAGCAAACTGGCCTGTGAGAAATACCTCTTCTACTACCAGGTCCAATTCGGGCTCCAAACCGCCATCATGCGCTACGCCAACGTCTATGGCCCGCGGCAGAATCCCTTCGGCGAGGCGGGCGTGGTGGCCATTTTCTCCCATCGACTTACCAGGGGAGAACAGGTCACTATCAACGGCGACGGATTACAGACCAGGGATTACGTGTACGTAGACGGCGCTGTCGAAGCCAATGTACTGGCCCTGGATTATACCGATTCCATCACCTTCAACGTAGGGACCGGAATCGAGACGGATGTGGTTACTCTGTATGAGCATCTAGCAGCGGCGGCCGGCACTGACCTTAAGCCCCGCTACGGCCCGGCCAAGCCTGGAGAACAGCGCCGCAGTGTACTTTCGCCCTCATTAGCCAAGGCCGCACTCGGCTGGGAACCCAAGGTCAGCCTGAATGAGGGCCTCCAGAAAACCTACCTTTCCTTCGCTCAACACACTGATCCGAAATCCCGATAATATCCTGCTTTCCGTTTCCCAACCATTAATGGCACCAGGTGGCTATCCAGGCAGCTTCCCCTAATCTGTAAGGCCGCCACTATTATTCTTACTCTAAAATTTGGCCATTGGTGAGAAGCTGTTTCTGCAGCCTAGCATATTCCAGCTGTTGCACGCCCACCCCGTCATCAAGTGCCAGGCAGGCAGCCACGGCAGCAGACTCACCGAGAATCATGAAGACCGGTTCCATGCGGATAGAACTATAAGCAATATGGGATGCCGATACACAGATCGGAACAAGCAGGTTGACACATTCATCAGCCTTGGGAACGATGGAATGGTAGCTTATTGGATAGGGCGGGAAGCCGTGTATTTCGATATCCCCTTCATTGCGGACATAGCCTTTCTCATCGACGTAGCGCTGGGTATTGTGCGAGTCAATCCCATAGGCACCCAGCCCCACTGATTCTGGCGCCACTTCCTCTCCACGGCAATTCTTTTCGGTCATGACATAGCTGCCGATCATACGACGGGCCTCGCGGATATAGAGCTGGTGGGGCCAATTGTTATTGTCTACAAATTCGTCTTTGGCTAATCCCCATCGGCTGACTTCCATGCGAATCTCCATCGGGACACGGGGATGGTTGGCCAGGGTCCACATCAAACCTTGCTGGTAGCTGAGGTGCTCGTGTACGATCTCTTCCCGTGACACATAATCGGCCTCAGGATAATCGTAGTTCATCCCGATATTATCAGTTGAAAAGCCCTGGGAATTATTAGTATCAGTTTTACGGTTAGGCAACATGGCTGGCAGCCATGGAATCTGATCGAATCCTGCCGCGTAATACCTTAGCAGGAGCTCATAGCGCAGCGTATCATAGTCTGAAGGTTTCGGGTAAGGGCGCATGTTTTCCGGTACGTCAGTGAGACACATTCGGAAGTTATAGGCCTGCACCCGATGGTCCCCTGATCCATCCAGGCCCGGGGAATCACCGTGCACACCCGGTAACAGACCACTGGCAGTATCTCCAGGAATGATATAGGGATCAACATCAAAGTAGAACTGGTGGTACTTAGCTTGCTGGGTCTGTACTCCGTTTAGCGTTTCTCCATAGATAGCATTGGCCTCCCTGCCCACTGTGTAGGACACTCCGGCTTTAGCCATCAAATCACCTTCATAAGTGGCATCTATGAACATCTCGCCATGGAATACACGCCCCGACTCCATAGTGATAGCGGTGAGCCGATTGTCCTTCTTCTCAACATCCTTGTTCAAATCCAGTCGCTCTCCAAAAATCACCGGTACATTGGTATCGACAATCAGATCCTGAAAGATATATTCCGCAACATGGGGTTCAAAACACCACCAGGATTCTTCATCATTCCAATCGTTGGCGGGCCCGTAATCCTGACGAGCTTCATTGGTCCAGGCACTATCCTGGGCGTAATAATGATATACCCGCTGGTAGAACTCCCTGGAAGTACCGCCGATGGCTAGCTTGTTGCCAATATCGGTCTGGCCCAGTCCACCGGAAGTAAGCCCACCTAGATGCCTCCCCGGTTCGATCATGATAACCGATTTGCCCATACGGGTAACATTAACCGCAGCGATGACTCCCGCCGAGGTGCCGCCGTAGATCACCACATCATAAACCGTCGGCTGGCCGGTCTGTGGCACCCGGATAACCAATCCGAGGGAATCTTTTAAAAAAGCATCGTATCTGTCTCTTGCCTCTACGAACGTAATGAGGGTTTCAGGTTTGGCAGCTATGAACTGAAGGAGTGTATCGTCAACGATGGCTAGGCAATGGTGCCCTGGATAAAAATCGGTGGCACTATCGTTATCAATCCAACGGTTCAGGCAAAGCCGAAGAGTATCTCCTGCCGCCAAGGTGGTATCGACCGATTTGCTAATCACCATCGGTCCGCGGTTTAGGGTGACTACAAGAATTGTATCGACAGGTTGTTGAATGGTAAGGATTGTGTCGGTCACAAGGGGGTGGGAAAATGTCATTTGGATGGCAACGGGGGTTTTCCTCAGGGATTGTGCTTCCCCCTCCCTATAAATAACTAGACCCTGAACACTGCCATGATCTAATAGCACCATCTTCCGAGTCATAACATGCGAAAGGGTACGGAGCTGATAAAAATAAATTCCGGCTGCCAGCGGAATGCCGTTATCACCTACCCCGCCCCATATGGCATGATAAGCGCCTGGCGCAAGCCGGGTAGATCTGTTGACCGACTGTCCCAGAAGGTTGTAAATGCGGATTTGCCCCGACTCTGAAAGCTTGAAGTGGAAAGTTGTAACAGGATTGAAAGGATTGGGATAATTCTGTCCCAGATAAAACGATGAAGCCCTCTGGACTTGATCTTCGGCGCTGAGAATAGCCAAGGTAAAACTGCCATCCAGATCAGTGGTGTCCCGTTGAACCACTTGTTCATCGATTACCAAGGCCACGCGAATACCACCTAAGGGCCTTCCAAGAAGGTCCTCGACCACGCCGGATACTGTCCCGGCCATGATCCTCGTTCCTATGACCAACGATAGAAGAAAAATGCACGCTCTCAGGGGCATATTTCCCCTGTTATTTGTGGTCATGAAGATCCGAAGAGGGGACCTTTCCAGGCCTCGGTAAAAATTTGCGATATCCGTTCAGATACAAGCCTATATCGTGCACAGGTATGGGCCTGAAACCCCGGTCATAGGCGGGAGCGCCATCCTTAAGGTTGACAGCGCTCCCCTCTCGCTGCAGATAGCCCGGCGCCAAGGCGGTATCATTATCCTGAAAGGTCATGTAGCCAGGGTTCGTCGTAAGGTGAAGCCACTGGCCACCGACGGCTACGTTCCGCCGGATCAGGTTACCCTTAGGTAGCTCCGGCCGGTCATCAAGGATCGAGACCAGCTCGGGATAGCGGTTGCTCCAGGGCGGGGTACGGTAGTCTATCTCTTCCAATTTCTGGCGCAGGATTCCACCTGCGGCTACATGTTCTTTCGCCCAACCGGTACCCCGCTCATCAACATAGATGGCTGGGCTAGCGTTCACAAACAGATTGTTCTCCACCACATTGTCCCGGCCCCCGCCAATGAACACGGCAAAGCTCACATCCTTAAAAATATTACCGCTAACAGTGGTGCCGCTGGTGAAGTCATCCAGATAAACCGTTTTCACACTCTGGGTCTGAGTTGCCTTTATATCATGAAAATAATTATACCGGATCACGTTTCCCCGGTAAGTCCAGTTACGTCCCATATAAAAAGCCCCGGCGTCCCCGGTCTCCTCGCAAACGTGATGGACCTCGTTATACTCGATGATATGATCGTTGCCACCCAGAATAATAGCGGCATGGGAGCCCTTGTGGATGAGATTATGTTCAACCCGCTGGCCTACACCACTGATTGATACCGCCGGACGGTAGGTGCGCACCCACCGGCTGTAGTCATAAATGTGATTGTTGCAGGCAAAGTGACCTGACGGGGTCAGTGAATGGTAATCGCCGCCACTTAGCACGATTCCCCCATCTCCGGTGCTGTAAATATCACATCCCACCACCCCATTATCCTCGCCACCAGTTATCGAAACCGCCTGGTTCCCGAGGTTTCGGAATGTGCAGCCGGCAATCAGATTGTGACCTCCATCCCGCATAAGGAGGCCGGGACCCCGTGAGACTTCTATAATAAGGTTACGGAAAGTCACGTGCGATACATCCTCCATCAATATCAGGGGATCTTCCAGGATGGAGACGGACAGCCGGTTATTAACCAAAGGCTCAGGAGGCCAGAATAACAGGAGGCCGGACTGGGTATCTAGATACCATTCACCCGGCCGGTCGAGCTCTTCCGGGATATTAAAAGCGTAATACCGGCCCTTGGGAGCATAGCCGTATACCCCGTGGGGCTCGTGAGTAGCAATCTGCCTGGTCTGATAGTCAATATTGGCCACCTGCTCGTAGGAATCAGCCCATTCCTTCGTCCAGTAACCGTGCAGCCAGACCGCGCCTGGATTCGACCATTTCTCCGGACGACGGCCCTGGTAAGTGAACTTCCCGCCTCCGGAGTCCTTTGGTACGCTCTTGATCTGCGCCCAGCCTTCATTCGGCCATCGCGCCATAGGCATGGCCTTGTCGTCAAAGAAAAGCTCCAGCGCGGCGGGAACAATTGGCCGACCCATACCCCGGGATTCCAGGACACCAAAATCGGTGACACCCTGCGACCTGAGGTCCACTTGCACAACCTGGTCGCGCGCCACCTCAGGCAGTCGCAGGAGCAGATCAGCCTGTTGAACCGGCTCAAAGGTCGTGGGCTCCAACTCGACGCCACCGCTAAGGCGCACTTCCTCATTTCCATAACTGCGGTAGATAATCGGGCAGGCCGGTGTACCGCTATCTTCAATCGTGAGCTGGAAACTCTCGGACAGATAATAGACACCACCGCGCAAATAAACAGTGACGCCACCCTCAGGCATCCGGCCCGAGCGTTGAAGGCCGCGGATCACACCCCTCACATGCTTCAGGGTAGCAAAGGGACCGTCGGTGCTGTCCTCAGTAGCACTGGGCAGGGTCCCCGACCAGGCGTCGTTACCTCCCGGGGAAAGATAGTAGACGATTCCTTCCTGCGGCCATACCAGTGCGCTGAGACCGATAAAAAGAACTAGAAACTTCGGGATGATAAATTGGAAGAATCGCCCGATCAAGTTGAGGCCAATAAGAGAGCGGAAATCTGGTAACCGAAGCCGAAGGCGACGGCATACGGCCAGAACGGATTGGTTACCCTCTTTGATGATCTCGTGTGGGGGGCTCACCTCCGGTACTGGTCCTGATGCTCGACAAACCACGCATAAGTGGAGGCCAGGCCCTCTTTCAGTGAGATAGAAGCGGTCCACCCCATCCGGGTCATCCGGGAAACGTCCAGCAGCTTCTGGGGAGTTCCATCAGGTTTACTGGTATCAAAAATAATTTCCCCTTCATAACCCGCCACATCCCTGATAAGCGTGGCCAGCTCCCGGATACTGATGTCCTTGCCCGCTCCTATGTTTACCAGGGGTGCCTCGGCAGTTGTGTGGGCTCGGTAGACCTCTTCCTCCTGCCTTAAAACAAAGATGCAAGCACGCGCCAGGTCATCCACGTGCAAGAACTCCCGCCGCGGCTTGCCGGTCCCCCAGATTTCAACAGACTCGTCCCCAGCGAGCTTCGCCTCATGGAATCTGCGTATCAAGGCCGGCATTACATGACTGTCCTTCAAATGAAAGTTATCGCCGGGACCATAGAGGTTTGTGGGCATGACCGCTCGGTAATGAGTGCCGTACTGGCGGTTATACGACCAGCACATCTCAATACCGGCGATTTTGGCCACGGCGTACGGCTTATTGGTAGGCTCCAGTTTTCCTGTAAGCAGGTAAGTCTCCTTGATAGGCTGAGGACAATCGCGGGGATATATGCAGGAGGAACCCAGAAAAAGGAGGCTGGTCACTCCTGCCCGCCACGCCTCGTGGATCACGTTGGTCTGGATAGCCAGGTTGACTTGGATGAATTCAGCTGGGTAGGTGTTGTTGGCGTGAATGCCCCCAACTTTCGCTGCCGCTAGGAATACGTGATCAGGACGTTCGGCTGTAAAAAAGTCCCGAGTAGCGGCTTGGTC
>JBGVTM010000005.1 GCA_041862535.1 Candidatus Neomarinimicrobiota bacterium
GCCGTCGCCCTGGACCGGGCCGGCAACCTGGCGGCCGGCACTTCCACCGGGGGTATGACCAATAAAAAATTCGGTCGGGTCGGAGACTCCCCCATCATTGGCGCCGGCACTTATGCCGATAACCAGACCTGCGCCGTATCCTGCACCGGCCACGGCGAGTATTTCATCCGCGCGGCGGTGGCCCACGACATCTCCGCACTCCTGGCCTACCACGGACTCACGCTGCAAGAGGCAGCCCACGAGGTGGTGATGGAAAAATTGGCAGGGCTGGGCGGAACCGGTGGCCTCGTCGCCATCGATAAGGACGGCTATGTCGCCATGCCCTTCAACACCGAGGGCATGTACCGCGGCTATGTGGATGAAAACGGCCAAGTAGTAGTTAAGATTTACTAGGAATAATTCCAAGAGCAGAAAAACGTTAGGCCGTCCTTCTGGATAAACCAGGTATTCCTTCCTTAATATCACGTTACCGCTAATGGTCTCAATGCGAATCAAATTCCTACAGTCAGCGGTTTTGCCGGTGCCGCAGATGTACTTCCGGACGGTACAAAACTCGTAATCCCATTCCTCGGATTCTTCAATCCTCACTTAAAATCGCCGGTGAAGCCATAGTACCCGGCATACTTGCGGGTATAGGCCAGGGCGATGTCAATATCCATGGAAAGGCTCTCGGGGATAGTGAGGGTGATGTCGCCACCCTTAGAAGTGATCTCGACAATCCCCTGGTCGACCGGGGATACGATCTGAGGGTCTCAGTAACTATTAAACCCACCCAGCGTCTGGTGATTCAATCACGACTCGATTACTCCAAGCTCAACTACCAGTTTACCAAACGCTTGTTCCTGCGGTTGGTAGTCCAGTATAACCACTTCGATGACTTATTCGATATCGACCCGCTGCTTACTTACCGGATCAACCCCTTCAGCGCCTTTTATATCGGGCCTGCCTTCGATTACCAAGACTATGGGGACCAAACTAGCTTTTCCCCAACAGAGCGCACGTATTTCTTCAAGTTCCTGTATCTGTTCAATTTGTGATCTCCACCGAGTAGACCAGCCAAGTCTCTCATAGTTCGCTGGGACCCATTTTCACGGGTCAATAATGTAGCGATAGAGGACGAGAAGCACTCGCTTGTTTATCCAGTCTGGTTTCTCTGCACGCGTCCTTAACATTCCGCTACCACTTATTCCTATCTACCATTTCCCCACCATCGCCTCAAAGCATTGGTAAATTCCTGACGGTCTAAATCAACGTCAACATTGGAATTGGAGTCATTCGGATTACGGTATGACAGCAACCACGAGCGCAAAAATTACCAGCAATCAGTCTCAGGGATCGCGGTTAGAGGAAGTCCTCCAGAAGCAGGGGTTTTTCCAGCGCTATACCGACGAAAATATTCCTATCATTGAAGTGGAGAGTTACCCCGACCTGGGCCGGATGGTGGCCCTTCGCTTTATCGAATGGGTGCAGCAACACCCGGAGGGCGTCGTGAGCCTGCCAACGGGCAAGACACCGGAATACTTTATCCGCTGGATGCACTACCTCCTTGAAAACTGGGATGCCATAGACACGCAGGCTATGCTGGAACAGTACGCGCTTTCCTCTAAAAAGCCGGTTTTTTCCCGGCTGACCTTCGTCCAGATTGATGAATTCTTCCCTATACCCAACGATCATCCCAATAGTTTCATTGCCTATATCAAACTCCATTATCTCAAGCCCTTCGGATTCAGTATGGAGCGGGCTTTGCTCATGGATTTCGACCAGCTGACCTGGCCCAAAGGTCTGAGCGTGAAAGACATCTTCCCCGATCAATTCATCGATCTAGGTCTGAGAACCCGTACTCCCAGTAATGACATGGAAGTCATTCAACGGGAGGCTGTTTTCCAATTGGATACCTTTGCCCAAGGCTATGAGCAGAAGATTCGTCAACTGGGCGGCATTGGCTTTTTCCTAGGTGGCATCGGACCTGACGGGCACATCGCCTTCAATATCCGTGGCTCTGACTTTTACTCCACCACTCGTCTCACCTATACAAACTTTGAAACCCAAGCTGCCTCAGCCGCAGACTTGGGCGGCATCGAAATCTCGGCCAGAAAAGCCGTCATGACCATCGGGTTGGGAACTATTACCTATAACCCGGAGGTAGTAGCCCTTATTATGGCAGCGGGGGAAGCCAAGGCCACTATTCTGGCAGAAGCCATCGTCAAACCTGCTAGTATAATCAACCCAGCGTCCGTTCTCCAAGAGGTCAAAAATGCCCGCATCTATCTCACCAGGGGAGCTACAATTAAGCTCCCTCAGCGGTGTCTGCACAAGTTCAAAAGCAAGACCACCTATAGAGATGATGATGTCGTTTGGGCCGCCATGAATCTATCACTGAAGCATCAAATCCCTATTGCCAAGCTCCCTGCTCGCCATATCTCTGCTGATCCCTATTGTCATACCCTTCTCGAAGACCGGGGGTGGAATCCCGCCACCTTTAAAGACGCCGCCAGGGACTTGATTCTCTCCCGCCTGAACAAAGGAGCCGAGGATCTGACAGACAGGTGCTTTCTCCACACCGGACCTCATCATGACGATATCCTCCTAGGTTACCTGCCATCCATTATTCATCAGGTCCGCTCGGCTACGAATCAGCACCACTTCGCCGTCATGACCTCAGGTTTCACCTCCGTTCCCAACAGCTACATACAGCGGGTTGTGTACGACGCACTCAGCTATCTCTTCCACTGGGATTTTAAGCAGCGCTGGGAATCGGATTACTTCACCCTCCCTCACGATCGAATGCGGGTGCAGGATGCCCATGACTTTCTCAACGGGGTTGTGTCCAACAATGAGGACATCCAGAAAGCGTGTATCTCCCGGAGGGTGATACGGGCCGTAATGGATATTTATGGCGAAAAGGATCCTGTCGGTATACAGGAGCGCATGGGGCGGATACTGGACGATATCCGTAACCGCCACCCAGGTGAGAAAGATACCCCAGACATCCAGACACTGAAAGGAGTCATGCGTGAATTCGAGGAAGACCTGGTGTGGGCCCACTATGGTTTTGATGCCCATTACGTCAACCACCTCCGATTAGCCTTCTATAGGGGTGATTACTTTACTGAAGATCCAACTCGTATCGCTGACATTCCCCCCATCAGAGAGCTATTTGCCACCATCCGTCCGGACATCCTCACGCTGGCGTTTGATCCTGAGGCCAGTGGTCCGGACACTCATTATAAAGTGCTACAGGCTATAACGGCTCATCTGGAGGAGCTACCGCCAGCAGAGACAGCAAAATTGGAGATTTGGGGCTACCGCAATGTATGGCACCGCTTCCATCCCGGAGAGGCCAATATGTACGTACCGGTATCCATTAACTCCATGGCCATCACCGATTATATCTTCAAGACCTGTTATCTGACCCAACGCGATGCCTCTTTTCCCAGTTACGAACACGAGGGTCCTTTCTCAGAGCTGGTGCAACGGATACTGGTTGAGCAATTCCAGATGCTGCGCACGGCCCTCAGCCCTGATTTCTGGTATCAGAACGAAAAGCCCCGCTTGAGGGCTACCCAGGGAATTCTATTCATGCGCAGCATGACATTCGAAGAGCTCAAAGCCTCGGCCCGATCATTGCGGGAGTCAATGGGACGGGTGTAGCCCTTGGGCATGGAAACACACCCAAGCAGCTGTTCCTGTCCACTAATAATTGTGTACTGCCTGACAAGCTGCTTGATGCTGTTTGCCCCTTCCCCTATTTGGAGCACGATTTAGGACGGGCTCTAAAGACACCCCGCGAGGTGGCAAGCTCATCTATCAATTCATCGATCTCGACGCGCCGTAGCCCATCTCTCGTTTGTATCAGAGTTAAGCATAAGTGTAAATTTGGCCTTGGAAGAAACGGCCATGACACAGGACGATTGGCGCCCTCTCCCTCCTGAAACTTTCGACATCCCGGTTCACGAAATCCGCCGGGGTTACCGCAGTGATGTTTATTTCTGGCGCAGTAAAGTAGCCCTGGAGAACGCACACAAAAAAACCTCAGTCCTAGTACAAGTTTTCCAGAAAAAAGACGCTGTCTTATGCGGGATCGATGAGGCTCTGGCCATCCTCAAACTGGGCTCCGGCTACTACAAGAACCGTGAAAAGGCCTACAAGCTTTTCGACCACTATATTAACCTGAAGAAGAGAATCCGCTCGCTATACTACAACTCAAAAGAAAAGATGCTGGAAGCCCAGCGGGAACGGTTGGAAACAGAACAGGCCCTGGATGATCTGTGGGAGAGCACCACCCAGGAGCTCTCCGTGCACACTCTGCGGGATGGTGACGCGATTAAGCCCTGGGAAACGGTGATGACCATTGAGGGGCCTCTCTATGAGTTTGCCCATCTGGAGACTATCTATCTGGGCATCCTGGCACGCCGCACCAAAATCGCCACTAATGTACGCAAGGTAGTGGAAGCAGCCCATGGGAAACCCATTCTCTACTTCCCCGCCCGGTTCGACCACTGGTTCATGCAGGGCGGCGATGGCTATGCCGCCAAAATCGGTGGTGCGCTCGAAGTCTCTACTGATGCCCAGGGAGAGTGGTGGGGAAAGACTGGTGCTGGAACCATTCCCCATGCCCTTATCGCGGCATGTGATGGCAATACAGTCTTGGCGGCTCGGCTCTTCGCTGAAAATTTTCCTGAAACCAACCTCATCGCCTTGGTCGACTTCGACAATGATTCCGTATCCACCTCCCTGGAAGTGGCTCGCGAGCTGGGTGATCGGCTGTGGGGCGTACGTCTCGATACTTCCAGTACCATAGTGGACAAGTCGGTCATCCCCCAGATGGGTATGAGCGCACCCACCGGTGTCAATCCACAACTGGTTTGGAACGTCCGCAATGCTCTTGACAAGGAAGGCTTCAAACACGTCAAAATCGTCGTTTCCGGGGGGTTTAATCAGCACCGCATTAAGGCCTTCGAAGAGGCGGGAGTCCCGGTGGATGCCTACGGGGTAGGCTCAGCCCTGGTCGAGGGCTCCAACGACTTCACCGCCGATGTCGTAATGGTTGAGGGTAAACCACGTGCCAAGGTGGGACGGCAATACCTGCCCAATCCCCGCCTGCGACAAGTAGAACTTTAGTACTGTGCTCACTATACCTGTATTAGCCCTCCTCGCCTTCCTGATAACCAGCCAGGAGGAGTTCAACCAAAGCCAGATATCAACCAATGAGGATAGATTTATGAGCACACAGGCTCTGATCATCGTTGACCTGCAAAATGACTTCTGCCCCGGAGGGTCACTGCCAGTACCCGACGGGGACAGCATCGTTCCGATCCTCAATAAATTGATTGAGACCTTCTCTCAGGCACAACGCCCTATCTATGCCACCCGGGACTGGCATCCTGAGGGGCACTGCAGCTTCAAAGCCCAGGGAGGCATCTGGCCGACCCACTGCGTGCAGCATACTCACGGCGCCCAGTTCCATCCGGACCTGCAGCTGCCTGAAAGCGCCACAATCATCAGTAAGGCCGATACTCAAGACCGGGATGCCTACTCCGGCTTTGATGGCACCCCTTTGGAAGCCCTGCTGAAGGAGGCCGGTGTGGATCAAATCGTCGTGTGTGGCCTGGCTACCGATTACTGCGTCAAGGCCACAGTACTGGACGGCCTTAAGGCTGGTCTAGGGGTTATTGTAGTAGAGGATGCCATTAGGGGTGTCGATGTCCAGCCTGGCGACTCACAGAAGGCCCTCGCTGAAATGGGACAGGCCGGAGCCACCATCGCACTCCACAACGCCATCAGTCCCTGAGCCATGGACCGTTGCCCGGCAGCAGGCAAGGGACTGAGAATTGATCTAAAGTACTTTAAAGCTGAGGAATTAGTGCTCTAAATTAATACCGTCATACACGCTGCTCGCCGAGGTGGTGAAATTGGTAGACGCGCCGGACTCAAAATCCGGTGTCCGCAAGGACGTGTGGGTTCGAGTCCCACCCTCGGCACACTACTTTTTTCCGACGAGAGAACGCCCTGAGAAGGGCGTTTTGCTTTTACGGTCCTAACAAAGCCTCAGCCCAAACAACCCCAGACAAACCCAAACAATAGTATAATTTGCCGGATACGGACCGGATACGGATCGGACACCGAATTCATGCTTGATCGATTCTTAAATGGCTATGAGACTCAAGAGGAAACAGAGATAATCTCCTGAGTTTCAGCCGAAAATCAGCGATAATCTCGTGAGTTTAGAGGGATTTATTGTGAGTTTTTGCCTTGTTATGCAGACTATTTGTGTTCGGTGGGTCAACAGTATGATTTAGTAGAGTTTGGAGAGGGAATATAAAAAGTTCCTCATGTCAATTGTTCGATCCAGTCTGCAATTGTTCTCGCAAGAGATCGAACGTCTTCGGAGCTACCCTCTGAATAGCCTTTCCCATGTCGAATGCCAGCGCCGTCAGGATGATGTTGGAATAAAACAATTGAGCCCTACCTTTACGTAAATCATCTTCGGCCTTATCATACTTCTTGTCAATCAGGGTTGGTGTATAGTTTGCACCCGATTTCCCTTCTCGGTATCGACTGTAGGGGTTACAAGAAGAGAAAGAGGTTCGCTGAAAAGTTGAAGAGGGAGGGCTTCCCGATAGATGAGTGGGTTACATCCGGAGGTATGCGGCTGATAAGGCTACCCTACAGCCTACACGGTATGGTCTCGAGGATTGTGACGCCATTGGATCTCAGCGAACTCGGGAGTTTCGATCCAGTCAGAGATGA
>JBGVTM010000006.1 GCA_041862535.1 Candidatus Neomarinimicrobiota bacterium
ATGTCCCTGGAGACGAGAGCGAAGATCCAGATAGCGATGGCCGTACCCAGCGAGAAGCCGATGGAAACCGCCAGCGCCCAGCCGATGGTCCGTAAGTATTGTATGAGGGTATCGCCAAAGGATAGCACGTCAATCCTCCTTGTTTAATTCCACTGTAATTGCCGCATGAATTCGGAAGACTTGATTTCCCCCAGCCGTAGCTGCTCCACCAGAGCCACGTCAGCAGTGGTAAAAAGCAGCATGTTGTCGGCCTTGGGTATGGTAACGGTGATGTTGATGGTTTTGACCACTACACCCGTGCGGGCGATGGCCTGACTGGTAGCGATATACCCCACCAGCATTACCTCTTCAAAATTGTTGCGCCGACTCTGTAGCTCGAGGTTGAAGGTGGGATTGTCGCTCTCTAGCGCCTCCAATTTCATCTGATCCATATTCACAGGTACCCGGTAAGACTTGCAGACCTGCTGCACGATGGAGTAGAAACGTAAATCAGCCCGAACTGGTGTGGCCAAGGCCAAACACCACCCCAGAAGCAACAGGGCCGGAATTAATCTTTGGGATTCACCGAAGCGGAACACGTGTCATTCCTCCTGCTTAGACCGTTTGGGTGAATGCATTATTTGACTCACTGGCACTATCGATTTTAAGAGGTGCTACTTTCAATAGCAAGAGATACCATGAGCCCCTGCAATGCCAATCTCAAGCCGGAATAGGAAAAACTTGTCTGGCCCAAGATCCGGCGATGGCTTGCCAGACAGTTCTCGCAGGCATCTCATTACAGGATTAATTAACTTACACTGGTGCCTGAATAATAGATGCCATGGGCAATTCGAGTGAACAAGAGAGATGAGCTGCCGACAGGAAAAATCCATTATTGTTACCACCGCGTCCCCTGGGGTACACATGCCTGACCTGAAGCGGATACATAGGCAATTCTGCTGGACTTGTCTGGCGTTCGCGCTCTGGCTGCTCATCGCTTGTGGCGGCCGCTCCCACCTCGAACCTACTGTCCTGCTCATCTCACTGGATGGCTTTCGATGGGCCTACCTGGAGAAAGCCGACACCCCCAACCTGGACCACCTCGTAAAAACCGGCGTCAAGGCTAAGGCCCTCCTTCCAGTATTTCCGACTAAAACCTTCCCCAACCATTACTCCCTCGCTACGGGGCTCTACCCCGAGAACCACGGCATCATCGCCAACACCATGTACGACCCGGTATTCGATGACACCTTTGATCTGAGTTTACGTGATGCAGTTACCGACAGCCGCTGGTGGCAGGGCGAACCCTTGTGGGTCACAGCGGAAATCCAGGGTCAGATCAGCGCTACCTTATTCTGGCCCGGCACCGAAGCTAATATCAAGGGCGTGCAGCCAACCTACTGGTATCCCTATGACCATGACCTGCCCCACAGCGAGCGCGTCAATCAGATCCTGGCCTGGCTCGACTTGCCGCCCGACCGCCGCCCTACTTTCCTCACCCTCTACTTCCCGCATACCGATGATCAAGGCCACCGGCATGGACCGGATTCACCCGAGGTGGCCAAGACCATTGCGCAGTTGGACAGCACACTGGCGACCCTCTTCCAGGGACTGTTGGAACGGGGGATTATGGAGGAGGTTAATATCATCGTAGTGTCGGATCACGGCATGGCGGTAACCGATTCCACCCGGGTTATCTTCCTGGATAATTATATCGACCTGAAGCAAGCCGGGGTTATTGACTGGTCGCCTGTACTAGGGCTACGACCCCCAGAAGAAGTGCAGGAGAATATTTACCTGGCGTTGAAGAATGCCCACCCGCATCTACAGGTTTACAGGCGCGACGAAGTGCCAGCCAGATTACACTATTCCGCCCACCACAGGATTCCTCCAATCATCGGGATTGCCGACGAAGGCTGGAGCATTTCTACCCGCCAGTTCTACAAGCAAAACCCAGCCTACTTTATGGGCGGCGATCACGGTTATGATCCCCGATACCCCTCTATGTGGGGGATTTTTATCGCCCGGGGACCGGCATTCAAGAACGGACTGAAAGTGGCCCCCTTCCAGAATATCCACATCTATGATCTTATCGCCAGGGTTCTAAGTCTTGAGCCGGCCCCCAACGATGGCAGTCTCGACTCGGTAAAGGCGCTGTTAGACTAACTGATAGTGATAATCAGGCAAGCAAAGCGCTTTCTCGCGCCGGTGGACTTCTATGATCGAGTCTATGAGCCAGGAAGTGACCGGATCGCCGCCTGAATCTCCTGATTGATGACCAGCCCTGCCGCCGCCTCCTCCAGCGCTGCCAGGATCTGATCCCGCTCGGATGTTGTCAGCCCCTTGCTCAGATCACGAACAGGTGACAACCTGGCCACCACACCAAGGTGGTACAGCAGCAGCTTCTGAATGGCCACCTGTTTCCCCGGGATCAGCTCTATTACCCGGCGGAGGCGGCTGAGCTCGTCCTGGGCAGCCTGCCGGGCGGGTCCCGGCCGGGCCTGATATACTGCCAATACAGCCGAAGGAAAGATATTCCCACAAGCCGTTATCGAGCCCACAGCCCCCTGCGCCAGACCACCAGCCACTACGTGGTCACTGCCCACCAGAACTTTAAGACCGGGTTTCGCCCGCAAATAGGCCGGGATATTTTCCAGGCGCGCAGTTGAGTCCTTTACCCCTACAATGGCTACCTCGTCTCTCAGTGCCGCCACCACGTCCGGGGTGACGGGTGCGGTCATGGGCCCTTCAGGGGGCACCGGAACGTTGTATAGCAGCAAAGGTACGCGGTCTTGCACCCTGGCAAGGTGCCGATAAAAATCCACCACCACATCCTCGGGGACGACACCCCCGGCAGCAACCACGTTATAAAAAGGAGGTGCCACCAGGACAGCTGCCACCTGGTCGGCGTATTCAACCACCCGTTGGACGAAGGCCAGGGTATCTTCCGGCGAGTCAGGCACCATCCCTCCAACTATAACCGCAAGCCTCGTCCCCGCTGTGAGGGTGGCTTCCACCATCGCAAGCCGCTCTGCGGTCGTGAGTTGACCGAACTCACCGTTGGTACCCAAGACCACGATGCCCTCCAGGCCGGTCTCTTTTCCGAATGGATCCCCCTGGGACAGGAATGCAAGGTGCCGTCGGTAAGACCCCCAGTCTATGGAACCGCCATCAGGCATGAAGGGCGTGAGGATGGGGGCAAAAGCTCCGGCGATTTTGAAAGCGCTTGGCATAGATCTGGTATTAACCGGTGAACGCCCTCTTTGAGGAGAGCTGACAGTACTTCAGGTATGCTATGGGCTGGTAGGCTGGCATTGATATAAAATTACAGCAACTCAGTGTGGTTGCGTGAACTATTCATACCGTGGGTGGATAGGCTTACACTATGGCGAAGACCGGGGAATGACTATCCCTTTCAAGCGCTCATGGCTCTGATGTAATTTTTCATCCATAATGACGCTTTCTCAATTCGGCTTGCTCATAGGCATTCTGCTGGCTGCCATTCTGGGTGCTCTGCCACCCCTCCTGGGTCGCTGGAGCGACCGCCAGCTGCACCTGTTCGTGGCCTTCGGAGCCGGCGTCTTCCTCGGGGCCGTCTTCTTCCACCTCATTCCTGAAACCATCGCCGCCCAGCCCGATATTCTGACCAACTTCATGATTCTGAACGGATTTATGGTAGTTCTCTTCATCGAGCGCGTGCTGGTGCGCCACCGGCACCATGACTGTAACGAACTGGCCGAACATCGCCACCATGTTGTGGGGATCAGTGCCTTCATCGGGCTGAGCATTCACAGCCTCACAGCGGGCTTTGCACTCGGCACCAGCTTCGTCGCCCCGGGCATGGCCCTGGTGATCTTCCTGGCTATTATCAGCCATAAATCGGTCGCGGCTTTTTCCCTGGCTACGGTATTCAGCCTCTCCGACATTCCCATCAGACGAGTGCTGGTCCTGCTGACTGTTTTTGCCCTCTGCACGCCCATCGGCGCAATTCTCTCTCTACCGTTAATCCACCGACTCAGCGAGCTGCACATCGCCATACCCACCGCCCTGGCTGCCGGATCATTCATATACGTAGCCACCATGGACCTGCTGCCCGAGGCCTTTCACGATACCCGCAAGCGGCTGGGACCGTTCATCGCCCTGAGCTTAGGCATCTTCGTCATGCTGGCGGTCACCCAACTGGGTGGTGACTGGTGATTGAGGGCTGGAGTGAAAGGGCGCTGTGACCGGCCGCCAAACCGGGGCCAGGGGGAACCCTTAAAATTCCACAAAATCCAGTCAAAATTCCGCATTTTGAGATTTTTGCCCGACGGGAGGCGTAAATCTCCCTGTTGAAAAATGATTCCGCGCCAAGACAAGCCCCGCTACATTCGTTACGCAGGGTAAACTCACCGCTTTCTGCGGGACTGGGAGCAGGGCGGGGCGATATGGCGGCGGCTTCATCATAGCGCCCGAATATAAGCCAGCGGCCGGGGGTTGTCGTTCGCCCGGTGCGCGAGGTGCGCGAAAATAAGTTTCTAGTTTCAAGTTTCTGGTTTCTAGCGAAGCTTGTCACGCGTAGCCTTTGAATAGCGGGGATTAGACAGACGCCGGGGACCGGCGGGATAAACTCCCAGCTCGTACACCAGGCTTATCTATCTGCCTGAAAAACCTCTCCCCCCGGCGGCTGCCGGACAGGGGTGAGGTCTATCTGCTTATCTGTGGCCTCTATCTGCCCCCACCGCACCATTGCCAGGATGCCGAGCAGCCCCTCTGCCCCCTCTATCTCTGAGAG
>JBGVTM010000007.1 GCA_041862535.1 Candidatus Neomarinimicrobiota bacterium
AGCCAGACGTTCCAGGCTCCCTCCCCGAAAGAAGAGGTTACTCCGGTAGCAATGTAGCCACCATCACTGGTCTGCTGGACAAAATTGCCTTCATCTACACCGGCACCACCGAATGTGCGCCTGAAACTCACCGGCGGTTGGGGAAGCTCCTGCGGATCTGCAGCCCGGAGGGGGAATCCTGAACCCAGGGCAGCGGCCAATACCACTGCGCAGACCCATATGGGGACCCGTCCCCGGTAGCCTGGTCTTGTAGATAACATGACCAAAGTTACAACCGGCGACCCACCGCGCCTTATTCTTTGAAATATCGGTGGTGAAAACTACACCTTGCCGTTAAGGGTCGTAATCTCAGCCCCTCTTAGGTCGGCCTGACTAGCGTAATGCGAAATTGTTGGGAACAGCTAAGCGGGAAGGTGCCGGGGCCTACCGGATGAACAGCTCGGTCACGGTCCGGCCCTCATTGGGCTCATTGGTCCGATTTTCCAGCTGCTGGAGCTCGTATGCCGCAATGGCTCGGGCGGTCTGTCGCTCTTCCTCGGTCGGTTGTCGCTCCGTCGGCCCGACTCGTTCACCAGCGGCGGCTCCAGGTGCGCCCTCTTCATTCTCCGGGGCTTCCGCAAGTCCCGCCCTCGGTCGACCTTCAGCGGCGCCAGCCGGGGCTGCCCCGGGAGCAGCTTCCTCTTCAGCCTCTGCCCGGAAGCCAGCTCTTGGCGCTGGCGCGTTCTCAGGGGCTCCGGGCTCACCAGCCGCTGGAATGGCCGCCATTGGACCACCAGGGGCGGCGGGTCCACCGGCCGCTGCCGGGGTTCGCTCGGCCGTCGGGGGTACACCCGCCCTCAAAGCCTCATCAGCAGCGGCACCAGGGGGTGTCCGACCTGCGCCTTCCGCCTCAGGCGGTTGGAGAATCGGTCTGGGAACGTTGGCTCTTAACTCCTCGTCAGCCGCTTCGGCCGGGGTCCTCCTCAAAGCAACCGCCGCTTCAGCGGGCGTTTCAGGCGGCTCCGGTGCTGGAGGCGCCGGGTTCGCGGGCTGGTCCGGCGCTACATCAGCCAGGAAATCCTCGCGCGTCGGACCAACCGGACCTGCACCACCAACCGGCTGGGGCATTAAAGGTTCCGGCTGGAGTAAATTCTCCAGGGCTTGCTCAGCGGGATTCACCGGCACGGCAACCGTCGGCGCAGGTGCCGCAGCAGGACCAGGCGGGCCAATATTCCCGCCACCAGGCGCGCCTGCGGCCAGTCCAGCAGGCGGATTCAATTCCGGGGGAGCACCGGGCCCTTGTGCAGCTGCCGCCGGACCACCCGCCAGCTGCGCATTAGCTCGCAGTCCGGCAAGATCGCCTGCTCCCTCACCAGGGGCCGCATTACCCCTCTCAAGGGGAGTCTGGGCAGTGTTAAACAGCCGGTACGTAGCGTTAATATTGCCAATCCTGTTGCCTTCTTCGGCTCCCCCGATATTTTCGGTACCAATTCCAGCCCGCGGCGCATTATCAGTTTCATTCGCCTGTCCGGGGGTCACCCGCTCTACCAGTGGCGGGCGCTCCAACTGGGTGCCACCAATGTTTCCCTGGGCCATGAACCCGCGGTCAGCACCCAGCGGCGTGGTCCCGTCAACACCGAGGGCACCGCCCGGATTGCCAATCCGCTGCTGAACCCGGGCCAGGGGACCTTGGGCCGGTTGATTTACCTCTCCCCGGCCTTGCAGTGCCGGGGCGGCTGCGGCGGCGCCGAAGCCCGCTCCACCGGGAGCATTGGCCCGATTACCAGCCCCGGCGGGGCCTCCCGCGGGACCAAAAGCAGCGCCGGGACCTACGTTCCCCCCGAAACCAACGGCAGGGGCCATTCGGTCGGCCGGGTTGGCCAGTCGCGCAACGGGCTGGCGGCCCTGATTCAGGGCATTACCAAGAGCAGTCTGCTCAAAACTGGCCGCCATTCGGACCCCATCCATTGTGGGCGGCTCACGGTTGGCTAGGATAGCGGGTTGACTACCGACCTGGAATCCGGCTTGTCGCGGGGCACCAGCAGCGCCCGCCGCCCCGCCTTGCTGCGCTCTTTGATTGGCTCCGGTGGGCAGAATAGCGACCCTACGGTCATCCTGACCGGCCATCTGGGCGGGTTGATTGGCGGTTCGGAAAGCCTCTACAGCCTGTTGGAACTGGCGGCGGAGGGCAGCCCTATCAGGTGGGGCTTGTTCGCGGGGTTCGGCGGCTCGTTCCGCTCCCTCCGCTGGTCGGGCCTCCCGCGTCTCGCGGGCTTCCCCGGCCTCTCGCGCTCGCTGGCTGATATCGACCAGAACCGCCCGTCTGGCTTGGCCGCTTCGGGCGAGGGCAGCTTCGAATATTCCTCTGCCGCGCCCGCCTCGAGCAGTCTCGTTGGCCTGATCGGCCTGCTCATTCTGATCGGGATTGGCCGCCTGTGGACGCTGGAAACGCTCGAAAATCGCGCTGAAGTCGAACCGGGCGAACAAATCGTCGAGATTGATGCTATCAGACACGGCTCAATATCTGCTCAAAATGGCCGATAATGAAAAAGGCCAGCAACTGAGAGAACCGACAACGAAGGGTGATTTACGCCACACTCATCACGGCCTTTCAGTTGTTGGCCTCTTTCAATCTCAAATTATCAACGCCTCAAGACACCACTCCTTTATTCAGGAGCCGTGTCCTGTCGCTCTTCCGGTGCTTAAACATATATAACAATTTCTAAAAATGCAAGTGGAATCTCTATGCTCTAAATCTCTGTTTACACCTCGCTCTCCAGCTCCACTCATATCATTAGAACCCTATCCAGGACTGTAATAAAGGTTATACTATACCGCCAACCTAAATCAAAGCGGGTAACTAACAACTTCACGCATCGTCTCCCTCACCTGCTCATATACCACGAAGACGTGCGCCCTGACGGCATGGTAATCCGCCGCTGCCGCGCTCCACTTCAGGACCAGGTGGCTCAAAGCTCCACCTCCAAGCCTTCATAGGCCACCGTGCAGCGGATATTCTGGCCCATCTTTTGCAGCCGGCTGTTCGCCTCTTCCTGGATGGCATCCAGTTCCGTATCGCTTCGGTCCGGGTCGTGATGGTAGAGAATCAGATTTTGGACTTCAGCAGCCCGGGCCAACTCACACACCTGGCTTACCAGGCTATGCCCCCAGCCGTGCTTATGCGGCATGTCATCTTCCCGGTATTGGGCATCGTGAATCAGCACGTCAGATCCCTGGCAGAACCGGACGAACTCCTCAAACCCGGTCGCCCTAGGATATGGCGGCTCCAGCTCGTTGTCGGTGAGGTAAACCATTGACCGGCCATTCTCCTCAACCCGGTAGCCAAAGCCACCACCCGGATGGTTGGTATCAATCCGGGCAATGTTGAAACCATGCGCGGCCAGGAAGGTGAGCATCTCCTCCTCCACACACTGGTAATCGGACGGCAGCTCATCGGCCTTTACCGGGAAGTGGGCCCCGTCCATCTGGTCAACCAGGGCACACAGTCTGCGCTTCTCGTACGGGGTCTGAAAAACAAATACCGTACGGTCCGGCTGGTACAGCGGTGCAAAGAAGGGAAATCCCTGGATGTGGTCCCAGTGATTGTGGGAAATTAGGATATATATATCGGTAGTGTCAGCTAACAGGGCCTTTCCCAGGTTCCTAATCCCCGTCCCCGCGTCCAGCACCAGGGTTCTGTCACCCTTCAGGTGAACGCTGGTGCAGGAAGTATTCCCCCCGTAGCGGAGCGTAGCCGATCCCGGGCTGGGAATGGAACCACGGACACCCCAGAACTTGATCTTCATTGTGATCCGGGCCTTTCTATCAACTTGCAGGATGCGACCTGACCGGTAGCTACCGGTCTCCGATAAGATACGCACCTGGGCGGAAAGGTGCAAGGGAAGGTCGCGGGAACGTCAGATAGGGGGTTGTATTACCTGAAGGCATTTCCAGGGCAAAATGGTCTGAATAACGGGCATGCCCCTGGACCCTTTCGATACCAGCTTGAAAGTTACCCCCCATCTCAGAAAACCACCACCGGCTGCACGAACAGCTCCCAGAATTTCTGTTTGACGGCCCCGAAAGATTGGGTCTCTACCACGTACTTCCGGCGGTTTTCGTAGAGGTATCCAACTTTCAGTCCGACGAGCCTCTTCCGCAGCGGGAAGAATTTGCCGTATTCAAAGAGGACCCGCGAAAAGCCATCGCCGGGCTCGGAGATGGGCATCTGCAGCTCCAGAGCCGTCGTGCTGTTATTCAGCAGCCGCCAATCCTTACTACCCCTATCAGTTCTCTCCCGCTGCAGTGTAAGACTCAGCGTGTTAGATACTTCAGGGATCCCGTACCAGCGGTAGCCGCCCTTCAGATCCCAGAAACGCTGTTTCGGGCCCTCGCTCCCCTCACCTTTGAGCTTCCACTCAATTCGGAACCACCCGCCTTCCACCACAGCATTGTCAAACAGCTGCTGAAGACCCGTGGTGACCACCAGCCCCGCAGCTCCCGTCGCCGCGACCACCAGCTCATCCTCATCGCTCAGGTTCCAGAAGGCCGCCAGCTGCCCCAGAAAAACACTCACCGACCAGGGCTCCTGGTAACCTGCCCCCAGACTCCTGATCAGGTTAAACTCTTTCCCGACATTGAAAGCATGATATACATCACTCTCATCTCTTTCCAGCCAGGCAGAAAAGGCGGCGAGCGGATACTCCGTGAGCTCAAGGAGGAAATATCCGGGCCTCAGGGACCGATGAAGCAAGTCCCGGTAGAGGTGGATTTCGTCCTCCTGCCAGATCGTAAAATCCTCTTCCCGGTCCAGATCCACAAACAGGCTGCCGTAACTGCGATAGGTACCCATCACCAGTGCCGCCCCCCAATCCCGGTCCAGCCAGCGCCAATGGCGCGTCGGTATCGTCTCCCACATGCTGCCGTAGCGGCTGCAAGAGCTTCCCCCCTCACCAGCGCCTGCCGTGGTCGGCAGCCAGAATAAAAGGCTGAGAAGGATCCCTCTCTGCAGAATGGAGGTCAACTTAACTCCATCATATCCAATACCTTAGCAAGAAAAGGCATTAGATTGCTCTCCGGGAATTTCCCATTTTCGGGAACATGACTTTGCCCAAACTTCAATCGTGCCTCTACCATTCTCCGCCCACAACTTCAATACTATCGCCACCCTCAATGACATAAACTAAGTGCGGCGTGCGATGAGTCCAAGGCAATCATTACCGGCAAACTGCAGCCCCGTCTGCTTGCCGGCATCTGAAATTTTATTGGCAGGGCTTTCCTGGTTCAAATACCAATGTGTCATGCTTTTTAAATTAGCGCGGTTAGCTTAAAGGGCTTGGACGATTAGCCACAAACTGCTCAAATCCCTGCTGATTGTAGCGGGAACCATCTGTGTTGGATTGGGTGCCCTGGGAATATTCCTCCCGCTGTTGCCCACTACCCCATTTCTCCTGCTCGCGGCCGCATGTTACATCCGCAGCTCGGATAAATTCTACCACTGGCTGATAACCAACCGCTGGTTCGGCCGCTACATCAAGAATTATCGCGAAGGGAAAGGGGTGACTATCACCACCAAGGTTACCGCCATCAGCCTGCTCTGGCTGACGATAGGCTATTCCGCCTTTTTCGTGGTTGACAACTGGATTGTGCGCGCCTTGTTGCTCCTGATTGCCGCCGCCGTCACCACTCATCTCGTTCTATTGAAGACCCTGAAGCGGCCGGAATGATGGTCTTTCGACTGGGACCTCAAGGTTGGGCTTGACTCCGATCCCTTCCCAGTGAGTGCTTGTGAAGCGACATGATTACGGATAAAGACTTGGTTCCTTGCCATGTTAGCAGGGTAAAGGCTCAAGACAATACTCTAGCATAGAAATATTACCTAATGCAATTCGTTTAAATAATTTCTAACGGTTTACAAAATATGCACCATAAACGCCGGATACTACTAGTGGCACCGCTCGACGCTCAGGTGATACTGCCAGAGTCAACCGGGGCGCTCCTGCCGCGCCCATCAGGTCTGCTAGCGGCATGAGCCTGCCGAAGACAGGAAATTGCCTTTTGTGCGGTGGCAGTTCGCCGCGCCCTGCAGCGACCATCGGCATATGTGTCAATTGCCTCCGAACCAGCTTCCCTTCCGCTAGTCCACGGCTGGCGGCGGTGCATGCGGCGTCGCGCACGACCTTTGATCTGCCAACCATACCCCCACGCAATCCCACCGGCATCAAGTGCCCATTGTGCAGCAACGAGTGTATCATTGGTGAGGGGGAGCGGGGCTTTTGCGGCTTGCGCACGGTTCGTAAGGGTAAATTGGTTCATCTTGCCGGAATACCGGCCCGCGGCCTGCTGAGCTGGTACCGCGATCCGCTGCCCACCAACTGCGTGGCGGATTGGGTCTGCGAAGGCAGCCAGCACCCAGGTTACCACAATCTGGCCGTCTTCTACGCCAGCTGCACGTCAAATTGCCTCTTCTGCCAGAACTGGCATTTTCGCAGAACTTCACCCACGACAAGTAAGACCCTCAGTGCGGGCGCGCTGGCGGCGGTAGCGAATGAACACACCTTTTGCGTCTGTTTCTTTGGCGGCGATCCTGCCTCACAGATGCCTCACGCGCTGGCTTCGGCCAAGCAGCTCGCGCAGCGCGGGGTGCGGGTGTGCTGGGAGACGAACGGTATGATGCAGCCGAAACTGCTCAACGCCGCCGTCGAGCATTCTATCCGCACCGGTGGCTGCATCAAATTCGATCTGAAAGCCTTTGACGAAGAGCTGCACCTGGCATTGACCGGCGTTTCCAACCGACGGACAAAGGAAAACTTTGCCCGCGCCGCCCAGCGCTTCGCCGAACGTCCGGAAGTCCCTCTCGTCATTGCCAGCACACTCCTCGTGCCGGACTATATCGACGAGGACCAGGTAAGCAAGATCGCGAGTTTCATTGCCGCGATCAATCCGGAGATTCCCTACGCGCTGCTGGCCTTCGCACCCCACTTCTACATGAGTGATCTGCCCTGCACCTCGGCAAGTCATGCCCGGGAGGCCGAAGCTGCCGCCCGCAGCGCCGGGCTGGTCAACGTACGCATCGGAAACCGGCATCTATTGGGGCTGGAATAGCGCTGGTCTCAGCGCCTCGATCTGCCGAATCGAATCAGTTGCTTCTAACCCAAATTACTAGGGCATAATTTTAACCATCACCACGCCATGCGAAGGAACTCGCGCCGAAAAGCTGCCTTTAAACTTGCCCAGGTCTTTTGCTGACCATAAGTCACGAACTCTGGCCGATAGATTGTTCGGGTAGCCGATTTCATTCCATGCGACGGACATTTTTGCATCTGAATCGCTACGGCTAAACAGCACCACCGATCGGGTGCCATCCTGAAGTTGTTTTGCCCATACTTCGAAATCCCCGTCATCCCTGACCTTCCGGCCCTGCCTGCCCAGGGGGTCCTGATTAACGGCAATGACCTCCTTATTGGTCAATATCTCGACTATCTCCGCGGACATGTCCCGCAAATCGTTGCCGGCCATCAGGGGTGCTGCCAACAGGCACCAGAGGCTGAAATGGGCGCGATATTCGGTTATGCTCATGCCCCCATTGCCGACTTCGAGCATGTCGGGATCGTTCCAATGGCCGGGGCCGGCATATGACTCCAGCCCAGCCTGTAGATCGAGAATTTTCGTCCAGCCCATGCCGCCCCAATCCCTCACGCAGTCCCAGCAATCCTGAATATCGCCGGTGGTGCGCCACAAATGACCGATGTCCTTCGCCCACAGCCACGGCTTATTGGTGCCCCATTCACAGATGCTGAAAACAATCGGACGTCCTGCCTTCTGAAGGGCATCCCGCATCAAGGCGTAAGAGGCCTCTGCATTCTGCTTGCCGTGGTAGCACCAGTCATACTTCAAATAGTCCACCCCCCAGACGGCATACTGGCGCGCATCCTGAAATTCGTACCCCCGGCTCCCGGGTCGCTTTTGACAGGTCATCATACCCGCATCCGAATACAGGCCAAACTTCAATCCTTTGGCATGAATATAGTCGGCCAGCGCTTTCATACCCGACGGAAACCGCTCGGGATCGGGAATGATGTTGCCCTGATCGTCCCGGCCCACCTGCCAGCAGTCGTCGATGACCACATAGCGATAACCGGCGTCTCTCATCCCGCTGCTGACCAGCGCATCGGCAATCTCTCTGATTAATGCTTCATCAACATTGCAGCCAAACTTATTCCAGCTGTTCCAACCCATAGGTGGGGTTAAGGCCAGACCATCGTCGAGGGCCTCAATATCCTCCATCGGAAGGGAAAAAATAACAGCGGCGAGCAGAAAATTCGCGCTCCACCCGGACCATTTCCTGAAGAGATTAATTTTCATGCAGTACTCCTTAGGCCTCCTTGGCGCTCATTTCTGAAGTTCCGCTGGCACAGGATGATCAGGGGTGGGGATTTCGTTAGTAATCGCCACGATTCTCCAGTGAGCGTCCTTCTTTATTAATAAAAAGCTGTCTATTCCTTGCTGTGGTTCCCTCGGCGAACCAGGAATACTGGCCTCATATAATACAAGTACTTGAGCCATATCACCAATCACTACCGGCCGCATGCGGATTATCCTCTCCACAAAACCCGTTTCCTCTACTTCTGCAGGCTCAATGAAATTGATGAAGTCGTCAATGAATCCCTCCACAGAAAACACTGTCGTGCTATCACGGCTGGTGCGCAATACAATGACAGCCTCATCGATAAAAAGTGATTCTACCTCATCCCAGTCCGGCGTTTGGCCCACTTCGAAGGTGACTAACCTGTAAAGTTCGGTTACTACGCCTTCTGCTGTCTTAAATGCATTCTCTGGAGATAAGGTCTGCCCCTGTGCCAAGACGTAGGAACATGTAAGATGGATGAGCAATAATACCGGCAACAGGGTCTTCATTCGAGAAAATTTCATGATATTTGCTCCTTTGGATAATTGATATTCTGGCTAATATACTTAGTCAGAGCAAAGTAAGCTCGTGAGGCTAATAACTAAAGGAGACGTCTTGCGTTTCCAGGGTGCTGTTGACGCCTCGTTCGAACCCTCCAGGGCTACTTCCTATTTCAGCAGCACCATCTTGATGGATTTGCTGTACTCCGGGGTCACCAACCGGGCGATGTAGATGCCGGAAGGCACTTCGCGGCCTATGACATCCCTACCGTCCCATATCACCTGATAATAGCCTGGTTCCATTTCTTGATCTGCCAGACGTGCCACCTCCCGGCCCAGGATGTCATAGACGATCAATGAGACATCACTTGATAGGGACACGTCATAGCGCACGGTGGTGACCGGATTGAAGGGATTGGGGTAATTTTCTGAGAAGTTAAATTGACTAGGGACTTTGATTGTGCCTCGACTGAAAAGTGGAGGTGTGCAGTACTCATTACTCTTTGCACTCCAATTCCCGTGTATATCCTCCGCCACTATCACATAATAGAGACTACCTGTACTTAGGCTAATAACGTCTTGGTACGCAGTGTCGCTCACAACGGCGAGAGGTTCAAGATGACTTGGATCTACTCCCGGCAAAGTACTTCTGAAAACCAAATAGTGCTTCAGGTCTGCTTCCTGATTGCGATGCCAGCTCAAACTGATGACCTCTCCATCCCAACTCCCTATGAGATTCTGTGGGGGCAATGGTGCCAGGTTATCTACCGAATAACCGCTATCAGGTGAGGAATCATAGAACACATTCGGATCCTTCGTATGTGCTGATACAAGCACGTAATGGATGCCATTGGTCCCGGCCATTGAATCGTAGAGAGTTGGCACAGTATATGAGTACTCTGAGAAACGATGTGCAGGCTGATTGGCGATCCACTCCCATGAGTATGATACCCCATTCTTCATTATCACACGAGAACCACCTTCATGAGGCTTAATCGGCGAAGCCCGAGACACTTGCTCCGACTTACTGGTGAGTAGGGTAAATGGAATCGCTCTCCAGACACTATAATATGGAAGTTCGTTTACATCCCAGTCCAATAATGAAGCCTTCCAGGTGACTGTCACTTTGCCACCCTGGTCATGGGGTACATCACTAACTGAGAGAATGATTGGGGAGTATTGCGGTCCCACAGCAAGAAGATTAGATCCACTGCCAACAAACAGGGTACTATCTGAGCCGATAGCAAATCCACGGCCAACATTTGCACCAGCTTCATATTCCCACCTCACTGTCCCTTCACTAGTTAGGGCATAGAGCATGCACTCCATCCAAAGCATAGGACCCGATCCGACGTAAATAGTACCCGCAGCATCAATTGCAGGAGCGGTCAATATCATATCTCCTGAATTGAAGGTCCATCTTAAGGAACCGTCAGAATTAAGAGCATACAGCTTGTGATCAAGTGAACCGACATAGACGGTTCCATCTACGTCAAGGGCTGGTGAAACATCAATGAAGTAGCCCGTAGTGTAGGTCCATTTTAGAGATCCATCAGGATTGATCACATAAAACTGATTGTCTTCAGATCCGACATACACAGTCCCGTCATCCCCAACTGCTGGTGAGGCGATGATTACACCATTGGTTGTAAAGTCCCATTTTTTCGATCCGTCAGGATTCACAGCATAGAGTTTTCCATCAAATGACCCCACATATATAGTGCCATCCGCGCCAATCGCTGGTGAAGAATCGACCCTGCCACCGGTTCTAAACTTCCATTTCAACGAGCCATCAAATCTAATGGCATATAGCGAACTATCACCAGAGCCGACATAGACATTACCGCTTGTGTCAATAGAAGGTGAGGATTGTATCCATCTATCGGCATTAAAGACCCATTTCAGTGATCCATCTGAATTAAGAGCGTAGAGCTTGCCATCCTGCGAACCAAAATAGACGGTTCCCTCCGATCCTAGGGCAGGCGAGGAAAGTACCTGACCAGCAGTTTTAAATGACCATTTTAGTGATCCATCCGGACCAATGGCATACAGCGAACTGTCTAGAGAGGTGCAATAGATTGTACCATCAGGCGCAATGGAAGGAGCAGATAGGATCCAATCTCCAGCAGCGAATGACCATCTCGTTGTTGGATTTTCATACACCGCGTATGGACTTCTTCCGCTATGCTCTGCATCATGTTGATACATGGGCCACGGTGATTCTACAGCCTGGCTAAATACGGAACATGTAATACAAAAAAGTGTCACTGTGCGGTTTCCGCCTAGCCGTCTGGTAAACATAATTCTAGCTCCTTACCTCACCAGCACCATCTTGATGGACTTGCTGTACCTCAGTGTCACCAGCCGGGCAATGTAGATGCCGGAAGGGACTATTCGGCTATATTGATTTTTACCATCCCACTGAACTTGGTGGTACCCCGGCTCTATATAGCCATCCACCAGCCGGGCCACTTCTCTCCCAAGGATATCATAGACCACAAGGGAGACGTCGCTACCCTTTGGCAGGTCATACCTGATCGTTGACGCCGGGTTGAAGGGATTAGGATAATTCTGATGCACATGGAATCGTCGAGGTATCTCCTGTTCAATACAATCGACGGACACCGTTTCCACGGAATATTCCACTAGCTCAAATCGAAACGAACCCCCAAACCAGGTATTGGATCCGGTATTGAGAACTTGTCCGACACCAGGTGCGTAATAGTGCCAACTCTTCTGGGTTGTATCTCCTTCCGTAGATTGGGTCAATCCAATCTTGATGCAATTGTCGAACGTCCCAGCCGGCACCTCAATCGTAACGGCTATGCTCTCGACAACAAAGGAGAAATGCCCTCCCATCTCATAGGAATCGAACTCCCAGGTATACCCCTGGTTGATCATAGCATTTGGCCACCACAAAACTGGCGATTCGAAGAAAATAGCTGAATCCACCAGCGATGTATCACCGAGAGCAGCTATGACGATACCCTCAGGATCGACTCTCAGCCAGGAATACCAGCACCATGCTGGACTACCATCGTCGGCGGCCGTGGTCTCTTTAAAGAGATAGAGCTGTTCACCGCCTACCTCTTCAACTGCTGGAACTTCCATCCGGTAGGTTGCCGGATCATACACACCACCCAGGGTGTCTGTACGATGAACCCAGTAATTCCCCGCACACAGAGGGAAATAATCGATGGCTTGTTGAGCAGTAGCTGGTTGTAGAAGGGATATGCAAAGAATGGAAGCCAGAACTGTCAGAGTATTATTCATGACCAGCCCTCCAATTGAGATATTTCACTACTTTTTCAAAAATAAGGACTTTTGTCTCGCTTATCAATCCGCTAATGGAGGCTCTGGAAGAAAGCCCTTCCTACTTCACTACCAACCCCGCATCCTGCGAGACGAAGGCACATTGAAGGCTTTACTTTCCGGCGCAACCAGCTAGACAATGTGAATGCCGGAGGGTATTGGTACTATTTGTGGCTCACCCCTGTCACTAAACCATCTGTTAGCTAACCACAACAATGATGTCTTCTGAAGTGATCTCCCCCAGCCAGTATCTAGTGCCGAAGGAATCGCGATCTTCTTTTTCTATCCTGGTCGGATTTGAAAACCTGAGATAGCAATCATATGAACCAGCGGGTATCCTGGAATAACCTCGCAATTGAACGGTTCTTCGCAGGGATTCACCTGCCTTTATTTTGGTGAACCATTCCGGTTGCCAACTGTAAAAAGGATCGGGTGTAATAACCTCTTTATGTGTCGACTCAAGGTAGTGAGTATCTTCACTCCAGAAAACAATCCCATTCGTGAAATAGTGAAACTGGGCACTGCCCATGCGGTCCGGATCAAGGATCAACAGGTCGTCGCAATCATCATTTTTGATCGTGAATGTGTACTGAACCGTTGATATGTCAGCATTTTCCACGACACCGACAGCATCCAGGCTGAGGTCCAGGCCACCATGA
>JBGVTM010000008.1 GCA_041862535.1 Candidatus Neomarinimicrobiota bacterium
GATTATCTCCAGATCTGGTCAGCCGATTCGACCCTGGCTGACTCGGTCTTTCGCGACTACCTGGGCCGGTTTGCCCTCGATGAGATCATCAGAGGGACTGACCAATTCTACGAGGACCCAGCCAATCTGTACCTCCCGGTGATCTCAGCCTTAATGATCACCTCGTTGCGGGCCATGGGCTTTCCTGACAGCGTGGTGGCTGATTACATCCAGGCCTGTCGCAACTGGATCAACCACCTGACCATGCTGGCCTCCGACGAGGTGCCGGTGACGGTGGAGGGAATATCCAAACCGGTTCTGCCGAAGACACCATCAGAAGTGTATCTTCCACCAGCCACCAGAAAAATTCGGAAATGGTATAATCCCCGGCGTATTATTCTCCCCTGAAATTTGGAACCTTACCTGATTGATCTCATTGGCGTGAGTGATGGGCACATCTGCAGCGATTGAAAAAGGCATTGACTCCTTGTCCCGGGTGGCGATTATCCACGGCCGGGGGAAACTGCGCGATGGCGAGGTGGTTTTCTATCAACTACGGGCGGGTGCCGAGGAAGGCGCAGACCGGAGAGCCCTCGCAGGCCTGGACCTGGAAGCTGGTTTCTACCAGGATGACGGTCGGTCGTTTGTGACGCTCCGTGAGCGGTCTTGGTCAGTATCCCAACGTCTATCGCGGACCCATGTCTTCCTGTTTCTTTTTACGGTTTTATCTACCTTAGCTGCCGGGGCGATTTTAGATGGGTATAATATTTTCAAGGAGCCCTGGACCATTATCCGGGGATGGCCGTTCAGTCTGACACTCATGGCCATTCTGGGGATTCACGAATTGGGTCACTACTTTTACGCCCGGCGGCACCATGTGGATGTATCGCCGCCCTATTTTATCCCCCTGCCGCCGCCCATTACTTTCATTGGTACCCTCGGCGCTTTCATTAAGATGCGGGGTCCCATTCCCAATCGGCGGGCCCTGCTTGAGATCGGGGCGGCCGGACCCATCGCCGGCTTTCTGGTAGCTCTACCGGCTATCTTCATCGGTCTGCATCTTTCCAGCATTGGTCCGGTTGACTCCGGTAGTGTCTTGTTGGGTGAAAGTCTGTTGATGAAATTCGCCACCGGGCTAATATTCCCGGGACTGGGCCCCGAAGAGGATGTGCTCCTGCATTCAGTGGGCTTCGCGGGCTGGATCGGGTTACTGGTCACCATGCTCAACCTCCTGCCGGTGGCCCAGCTGGATGGGGGTCATATCGCCTATGCACTCCTTGGCGATCGACAGGAATGGGTGGGGCGGGCCATCTTCATCGCCTTTATACCCATGGGCATCTTTCTATCACCAAATTGGCTCTTCTGGGGGTTTCTGATCCTACTGCTCATGCGCACCGTTAAACATCCACCGGTCCACGATGTAGACCGGCCTTTAACGCCTCACGAGCTGCGTATCGGCCTCGCTTGTTTGGCCATTTTCATCTTGTGCTTTATACCGGTGCCCTTCAAGATGGCTTGATAGTAAGGGTGATAGCGACTGAGATCACGTCCATGAATGCTCGCAGGGATAGCGGTCAGGGAAGGCTACCGGGGGACGAGAAATATATGACCTGCGCCATCGCGTTAGCCCGGCGAGGCATAGGGCGTGTGAGCCCTAACCCGCCGGTTGGCTGTGTAATTGTACGCGACGAAAAAGTAGTAGGTAAGGGGTATCACGGGCAATTTGGCGGGCCGCACGCTGAGATCCAGGCCCTTGGCTGTGCCGGCAAAAAAACCAGAGGTGCCACGGCTTATATAACCCTCGAACCCTGCGCTGTTTCCTTTGCAGACAAAAAGACGCCGCCATGTACCGAGGCCCTCCTCTCCGCTGGTGTGATCCGGGTAGTGATTGCCGCCCGAGATCCCAATCCCAGGGTGAACGGCGAGGGCATAGCCCAGCTCCAGGCCGCGGGGATCGAGGTCACGGAAGGAATTCTGGCGCACGAAGGAGCCAGATTGATAAGGGGTTTTAGAAAGTGGATCCGTACCGGTAGGCCGTTCATTATCCTCAAGGTTGCGCGCACCAGGGATGATTTCGTAGTCGCGTGTCTGGAGAGTGGTAACTGGTTTACCTCATCTGAGTCCCGTCGTTGGGTACACCGCCTGCGGGCCGAAGTGGATGGGGTGCTGGTGGGACGTAAAGCCGCTGAAAAGGATAATCCCCGGCTTACTGTCCGGGAGGTGACTGGTACCAACCCCCGGCGGGTCGTCCTGGACAGCCATCTACGACTACCAACCAACCTGCATCTCTTTCAAGACGGTGCTGCCCCGACACTGGTCTTTACCACCGTGGGCGAGTCCAAAGTGACTCCCTGGGGCGAACAGATCAAGGTATCTCCATCACCTGCGGGGGTGAACCTGAGCGAGGTGCTGGATGCCCTGGGCGAGCGGGGGATCACAACACTTCTGGTCGAAGGTGGACCCACGGTGCATCGGGAGTTCATCCGGGCGGGACTGGTGGATGAAGTAGTCCTGTTTACGGCACCGCGATGTGCCGATGAGGAGGTCCAGAAGCGGCCGGGTCTACGCAACGCGGTGGTGATTCCCAAGAATTGGCGTCCGGTGACTCAGAATGATCTGGAGGGCGATACCATGATAGTGGCAGAACCGGTCAATCCTTCCTATGAAGCATCAATTCACACTGATATCCCGGAGAGCAACACCTAGTGTTCACTGGTATCGTAGAAGAAATGGGTCGGGTTGTTGACCGGCGTCCGGGTGAGGGCTACGGAACTTTAGTTATTGCTGCTGAGAGGGTAACGGTGGATCTGACCGTCGGCCACAGCATTTGCGTCAGTGGGGTATGCCTGACAATAGTAAATCGAACAGAAGACTGTTTTACCGTCCAGGTGATTCCCGAGACCCTTCAAAAAAGCAATCTGGGAGACCTCACCCCCGGCAATTGGGTGAACCTGGAGCGGGCTATGCAGCCCACTGATCGTTTTCACGGCCACATAGTGCAGGGCCACGTTGAGACCGTGGGCTATATCAGTGAAATAACTGCTGATCAGGGTGATGTGCGCCTGACCATCGACATCGAGGATCACTGGAGACGCTACTGCATTCCGAAGGGATCTATCGCCCTTGATGGTGTTTCCCTGACGATCGCCGAGATCTCACCTGCTGGCCTCATGGTGGCACTTATACCCTATACCCTGGAAAAGACCACCTTTGGGAGGAAGCAGACCGGAGATCGGGTAAATATTGAGACCGATATTTTTGCCCGCTACCTGGAGCACTTCCTGGAGATGACCTCTGGTAGTGCGGGGGAACTTGACCCCGAAAAGCTGCTCAGTTGGGGATTTGGAGACCGCTAGCCATGTTTGAATTAATTGAAAGTGTTCTCGAAGACCTTAAGGCCGGCAAGATGGTCATCGTCACGGATGACAAGGACCGTGAGGATGAAGGTGATTTTATCATGCTTGCTGAGAAGGCTCAACCGGAAGATATCAACTTTATGATGTGCGAGGGGCGGGGTTTGATCTGTGTACCGCTGACCGAAGCACGAGCCCAAGAACTGGGTCTAACTCCCATGGTACATAGCAACACCGCTCTGCATGAAACGGCCTTCACCGTGAGTGTAGATGCTACTGAAAACACCACGACCGGTATTTCTGCCCGGGATCGCTGGCAGACCCTTCAGGTTCTTTTGGATCCTGCGGCCCAATCGCAGGATCTGGCGCGACCGGGCCATCTGTTTCCGCTGGTCGCCAAGCCCGGGGGGGTGCTCCAGCGGGCAGGTCATACTGAGGCGGGCGTGGACCTTGCCATACTCGCCGGTTCCAGGCCGATCGCACTCCTGGTGGAAATCGTCGATGAAGACGGCACCATGGCCCGCGGAGAGCGATTGGAGGCCATTGCTGAGAAATTCGGACTGAAGATCATCAGCGTAGCAGAGATCATCGCCTACCGGCGATCCAGAGAGAAGCTGGTTGAGCGGCTTCTAACTTTGCAGTTTCCCACCAAATACGGGGATTTTAAACTGGCCGTTTACCAGGACACTATCCATCACGACACCCATCTGGCCCTGATTAAGGGGGAGTTTCCAACCGAGGATCCGGTCCTGGTGCGGGTCCACAGCCAATGCTTGACGGGAGATATTTTCGGTTCCCTGCGCTGTGATTGCGGTGCGCAGCTAGAAAAGGCTTTGGAGCGAATTGATAGCGAAGGACAAGGTGTATTAGTCTATCTGCGTCAAGAAGGGCGCGGGATCGGCCTCAAAAATAAACTGCTGGCCTACGGTCTGCAGGAACAAGGCCTGGATACTGTGGAGGCGAACCAGCGGCTGGGTTTTAACCCCGATCTGCGCGAATATGGCATCGGTGCTCAGATCCTCAAGGATCTGGGAGTGCGCAAGCTGCGATTACTCACTAATAACCCCAGGAAGATTATTGGACTTGACGGATACGGCTTGGAAGTGGAGGGTCGGGAGCCAATCGAGATTCCGGCCAGTGCCAAAAACAAGCAGTATTTAGAGGCGAAAAGAGATAAGCTAGGGCATCTAATTTTACAATAGGAGCAGACTATGGCGCCTTCTATCGTTGGTCAACTAACCCTGAAAGATCAGGCCATCGCTGTTGTCGCGAGCCGGTTCAATAGCATGATCACCCAACAGCTGCTGACAGGTGCCGAGGATGCGTTTCTTCGGCATGGTGGACAGGCTGATAACCTGACGGTGGTCTGGATACCTGGATCGTTCGAAATCCCCTCGACTGTTAAACGGCTGGCGGAAAGCGGCAAGTATGATGGTATTCTCGCCTTGGGCGCCTTGATTAAAGGTAGCACCCTTCACTTCGACGTTCTGGCTCATGGGTTGACCCGTGCTTTGACGGAGCTTTCGGTGCAGCTTCCCGTCCCCATTTCCTTTGGTGTGCTCACGACCATGACCCTGGAACAAGCTTTAGAGCGGGCCGGCACAAAGGCGGGGAACAGGGGGGCCGAAGCAATGCAGAGTCTCATCGAGATGATCAGTCTCACATCGAAGCTCATTTGAGCCGCCGGTTTCTGGCCTTCGCCGCTCTACTTTGCCTCCCCTGGAACTTGGGCTGGGGGCAGAGTCGTATCGGTGAGTGGCAGCATTATACTTCCACCATCAGCCCCCAGGACATTGCATTTCACGAAGGTCGGGTCTACGCGGCCACCGGGGGCGGCGTCCTGATCTTCGACCCGGTCACAGAGACCTTCTCCACCCTGGGTGTATCCGACAGGCTGGTCTATACCGACCTGAAATGCCTGGCTATCAGTGACGGGTGGCTCTGGCTGGGTGGCGCTCTGCCCTGCGGAGTCATCCAGATCGTTAACCTAGCCAGCGGTAGGATGAAACCGGTGGACCTGGACCTGGATGAGATTCTCCACATCGTGGTCCGGCAGGACCGGGCTTTCGCTGCTTTCAAGGACGGACAGGATGCGGGTCTGGTGGAATTTCGGTGGGACGGCCAGGAATACTCCTTCGCCGACATCTATCGCAATTTTCCGCTCACCGTCACTGACATTCGGGACCTGGACCTGTACGGTGATTCCTTGTATGTGACGACCGATGTCGGTGTACTGGGCAATCACGTAGTGCTGGCGAACCTGAAGGATCCGCTGACCTGGGTGGTCATGACCCCGACGGAACGGGATGATATCGTCCAGTACCTGGTTGACTCCACCGGGCACTATTTCATGGTTCCCCGGGAGCTCCATCGAAGGTCGGAGGGCGGGTGGTCGGTGTACCGCACCTTCGGAGGTGGTACTCTGCGACACTTGATGCGACGGTCTAACGGGGATTTCGTCATCTCCTACTCCCGTTACGTGCGGTTTCTCACCACCAGCGGTGGCCTGTTCGCTTCCCGGATGGCGGAAAGCCACGTCCTCGCCTACGTGGATAGTGATGACGAGGATATCGGCTATGTCATTTTCAGTGATGGGGGACTTGCGCGGTACGACCATACCACGCGGGGCTGGACACCCCTGAAACCCAATACCATGGCTTCGAAAATATGTTCTTCGGTTCTGAAGCTGAAGACTGGTGATCTAATTGCCAGCGGGCCGGGGGGCATCTCGCGGTTCAACGGCAAGTCCTGGTATTGTCTGATGCCCAGTTACTGGTTTGCATCGGGGAGGGAAGAGGACCGCATACACGATAATTACGCGGTGGAGAGCAGCCCATTCTTCCTTGCGGATACCATTTATTACCACGGCAAACAGTCGTGGAACCTGCTGGAGCTGCCGGACGGAGATCTTTTGGTTGGTTTCAAAGGGAATCCCCATACTGGCGCGGGCATCATGCGTGTGGATATCAACGATGTGGCTGGATACATGCCCTACGACACGGCCGGTGGAGCGCTGGACGGTCTCCACGATGCGACCAGAGATTTTGTGTTTATTACCATTCGGAATATGGTCCCGGACGCAGCGGGCAATATCTGGATCGCCAATCCGTTCTCGCCCCTGAAGGAACACGTTCTGGCTGTGTACACGACTGGTGAAGACTGGGAGCACTTCACTCCGGAGGAGAGTGGAAATGCCCTCAATATGGCTCCCACCGAAATTGCCTTTGACGGTGACGGAAGAGTATGGGTGGGCAGCGAAGTGACCGCCTACTGGGGCAGTCCTGGCGGGATTGCGGTGCTGGACTATGGGCCCACATTGGAGGACAAGACCGACGATCAATGGACGCGTGTATCAGCCAGACTGGAGCCGGATCACTCCAATACTGTCTGGTCGTTGATCTTCGATCGGAACCAGGTACTGTGGACAGTAACCCCGGATGGGATAATGGGTTACTATGTAGATCCGGGCCTCACCCTCCGACCATTTACAAATTTCGGTCCTTTCCTGCGTGAAATCCCATTTGTTGAGGGGTCCAAGATCAGGGTTGATGCGCAGAATAATAAATGGATCACCACACCGCAGCACGGCCTTTGGGTACTCCTGGATAACACCACCTTCTGGCCCAGCGTGGAGGGGATCAACGTCGGGAATAGTGCGCTTATTTCGGATGAGATTCTGGATATTTTCCTCGATGATGATGAGGGGGTGGCCTATCTTGCCACCTCCAAGGGCATTTCCGCCCTGAAAATTCCCTTCAAGAAAGAGTTGGCTCATTACGATGAGCTGGTGATTTTTCCCAGCCCCTACCGTATTCCTTCGGACAGGGAACTGATTGTCGACGGTTTACGCCAGGGATCGACAGTGAAGATTTTCACGGTAAGCGGCCGGCTGGTGCGGGAGCTGACCGCCCTTGACGGGAGCGTCCAGGGGTACCAGGCAGCCTGGGATGGCAAGAACGCCGCCGGCGAATGGGTCGGCTCAGGCGTGTATCTGATTGTGGCCTATCTGGAAAGTGGCCGCTCCGGTGTGGGGAAAGTGGCGGTAATCAGGCGATAATCAGCGGCTTGATTCCGAACTCGGCCTCCAATTCATCCACCACCCTTTTGATTATTTCCCGACGCTCCTGATGGCTCAGGAAACTGGCTTTGAATCCATTGATGATAATATCCCGGAAATCAGTAAGAGTCAGCCCGAAGGTCTCCTTGGCCTTAAGATACTCCCGTGAGAGGGTCGTATTGGATACCAGGCGGTTGTCGGTGTTCAATGTTACCCGGATGCCCTGGTCATAGTAGTATTTGAAAGGGTGTTCCTTCAGGCTGCGCACGGTTTTAGTGTGTACATTACTGGTGAGACACACTTCCAGAGCGATACGGTGGTCGTTGACGTAGTGCATCAAATCCTGGTCTTCCAGCAAGCGAGTTCCATGACCGATCCGATGGGCACCGCAGTAATGGATGGCCTGGTGAATGCTCTCCGGCCCGAACGCTTCCCCAGCGTGCAGGGTAGTATTGATATTATTCTTTAGAATCAGAAAGAAGGCTTCTTGGTGGTGTTTGGCCGGGAAGTTCTCTTCCGCTCCCGCCAGATCGAAGCCGACGACACCCTTATGCTTGAATTGAACCGCCAGGTCAGCCAGGCGCAGGGAGATATCCGGGGAGATATTTCGGATACCACAGATGATGATACCGGTGCGAATGCCAAGATCATCATCAGCCTGATCAAGGCCCCGTTTCACCGCTTCGATAGACTCGGCGCCGGTCATTCCGCTCCGAGTATGGAGGATTGGCGAGTAGCGTACTTCCATATAATGGACACCGTCATTCCAGGCGTCCTCAGCCAGTTCATAGGCGACACGCTCCAGCGCTTCAGGCGTCTGGAGGACCCTCAGGGGCAGTTGGAAGTGATCGATATAGTCTTCCAGTGAACCGACACGATCGCCGATGGTTATTAGGGCCTTGAGTTCATCGGCATCTTTGGCAGGTAGCTCCACTCCCTGCTCCGCCGCCAGTTCAAGAATGGTTTCGGGCCGGGGCGAGCCGTCGAGGTGGCAGTGTAGTTCCGCCTTTGGTAAGTGTCGGAAAAAATCCAGGTTAAGTTCCACGTATGCTCCTTTCTATTTCTCCAGCCTTCATGTAGGTGAGGAGCACTAATCTATACATCCGGGGATGACTCCTTTCTCATGCTGCGTAGCGGGTATGTGTGACCACGCGATAAAGCCACGCGACAACCCCTGCCAATAGGAGCAGTCCCGGCCAGCTGCCCAGGGGCTCGGAGATGATGGCCAGCACTTCGCGGTTTCCGGTCAGCACAATAGGGATGGCCATTAAGATACCTATCAGAGCTTCCCCGGTAATGAGGCCGGAAGCGAATAACAGGCCATGCTGCCGCAGGATGTCTGCCCGGTCCTCAGCAATTGCTCTCCTTCGATAATACCACTCCGCTGCCTGGGAGAGGAGTCCGCCGATAAAAATGGGGACACTGAGTTCGAGGGGCAAATAAATACCGACGGCAACGGCTAGTACCGGTGCATGCCAGCGGGACCCTCGGTGCTTCAGATACTGGTCCAGCGAAATGACGGCGATGCCGATCAGTCCTCCCATGAAGATGAAATCCCAGGGCAGGTCGCCGCCGAAGACTCCCTGCGCTACGGAGCGCATGAGGGTCGCCTGGGGGGCCTGGAGGGAATCAGGATGCTCGGCTGTGGCCGGACCGAAGCCGTAGGCATTCAGAAGCAGCGTGAGAATGGGAGCCATCACCAGGGCGGCGGACAGGGTTCCCACTGCCTGCATAACCTGCTGTTTCCAGGGGGTGGCCCGGACGATGAAGCCAGCTTTCAGGTCTTGCATGTTGTCGCCGGCGATAGCAGCGGCGGCGCACACTACGGCACCGATCATGATAGCTGCGGGAGCACCCACTGGTGATTCACTGCCCAAAAGGACGAGCAGTAAAAGGCTGGAGAATAGGATGGTGGCAATGGTCACGCCGGAAATGGGATTATTCGATGAACCGACCAGACCGGCCATATAGGCTGCCACTGCCGAAAACAGAAAGCCGGCCACTAACATCACCAGGGCCATAGGAAAACTCACGTACAGTTGGCCTACCACAGCCTGGTAGATCAAGAAGATAGGGATCACGGAGATGACCAGCGCTATGAGGACGAATTGCATGGGGGTATCCATATCGGTTCGCTCGATGGCCGCTGCCTGGATCCCGCCCCGGAACTGCCGCAGGCCCGTCCGAATTCCCAGTAGGATGGAGCTGCCGAGACTGATGAGAGCCCAGAGTCCGCCCACAACCATCGCGCCAACGCCCAGATAGCGCGTCCGATTCGACCAGATTCTATTGGCCCAATCGACGGCTTCCACCGGCTGGCCTACCTGCTCCCGGAGGGCCTGGTTCTCGGCCTCAAGGGCAGCAAGTTCCTCGGCTGTCAGGTTGGCCTCAGGCTCCTGCAGCTCAATGAAAAAGGTATTCCACTGCTCTTCACCTGCTGGTGGGGCTGCGCGCTCGTAGGTTGGCCAGTCGAGGCTGCTGGCGACAATAGGGATCGCAATAAACCAGTTGATGGCACCGCCAAGAAAGACCAATACGGCGATGTTCAGTCGGACGATGTATCCCACGGAGATAAGGGCGGGGGAGAGGTTGGAACCGAAGTAGGCCAGGGATCCGCCTACACGATGAGCAAGTTCGACGGTGGCGGTCCAGATGCGCAGGCCCAATTCGCCGAATTTGAACAGGGCCCCGATCACACCGGCCATGGCGATGTAGACGATAGCCTGCCCGCCGGTTTCACCGGCTCTCAGGACTTCCGCTGTAGCCACACCTTCGGGGAAGGTGAGTTGGCTTTCCACGATCATAGAGCGCCGGAGGGGAATGGTGAACAGAACGCCGACGAGTCCCCCGAGGCCCATGATGAGGGTTACCCAGAAGTAGTCAAAGCTTACCCAATAGCCCATCATGACGAGTGCAGGCAGGGTAAATATGGCCCCGGCGGCCAGAGCTTCCCCGGCAGATGCGGCTGTCTGTACAATATTGTTTTCCAAAATGTTATGTTCACGAAACAGGCGCAGGATGCCCATGGAGATCACGGCAGCAGGGATCGAGGCTGACACGGTCATACCGGCGAACAACCCCAGGTAGGCATTGGCCCCACCCAGTAAAACGGACAGCACCACACCGAGGATGATCGCTTTGACAGTGATCTCGGGGAGTGACTTCATGCATGTACCTCGCGGAATAAGTTGGCCGTAAAGGTAATCAATCGCTCACAAGTGATCCAATTCCTTTAAACGACCTTAATGATAGCGAGGCGCCCTCCCATCTAAGAGAAGTCAGATTCTATAGCTCCGGTGGATTCGCTTGAGGGGACGGCTTCAGGCAACGTAACTTTGCATATAATGGGGTGCTGTTCGTCTATACGTTTCTGGGCGGATGGCTGAGAACAAACCCGTTGAACCTGATCTGGATAATACCAGCGGAGGGAACTCATTATGAAGCCTGTCCTCTATAATTCCACTTTTCTTAAAGCTTCCCTGTATGTACTTCTTTCATTCCTGCTCGCCGTCCAATACGTTTGGGGCGCAGAGGCGCTCACCGGGGGGGTGATCGATGCAACCACCGGTCGGCCATTGCACGGCGCTAACGTCCTGGTCGAAGAGCTCAGAATCGGTGCAGCCACGGATTCCTTGGGCCACTTCCTGATCACAGCGGTGCTGGCAGGCGAGTATACGGTCAGCGCGAGCATGATCGGCTACCAGGTCGCCAAGCAGCAGGTTTCCATACCTGAACAGGCGAGCGTTGAATTCCTCCTACAACCGATGGTTCTCCCGGGCCAGGAGGTCATTGTAACCGGTGGCAGAGCTCGCCGTCGGGAAACGCCGATCCCGTTCACCGATCTCAGCCGGGAGCGGATCGAGGAGAGCTGGACAACGCAGGACATCCCTATGATGCTGGAAACGTTGCCGGGTATCTACAGCTGGTCTGATGCCGGAAATGGGGTCGGCTACACCGCATTGAAATTGCGGGGATTTGACCAGCGGCGGATCAATGTCTCCATTGATGGTGTGCCGCTGAACGATCCGGAAGACCATAACGTGTATTGGATCGATGTGCCCAACCTGCTGGCCAACGTGGCCGACATTCAGGTACAGCGTGGAGTGGGCATCTCGCTACAGGGGCGGAATGCTTTCGGGGGTTCGGTCAACCTGGTGACCACCAACTTCCCGGACCGGCGGCGTTTCGGAGTGGAAATAGGAGCCGGCAGCTATAATACCCGGAAATTCAGCCTCGATTTCCTCTCGGGGTTGATTGAAAATTCTTATTCTTTTTATGCGCGCTTCTCTCGGATCACCAGCGACGGGTATCGGCACGACGCCTGGTCGGAGCTGTGGTCTTATTTCTTGAGTGGTGTCCGGTACGGTCGTAAGACCACCATGAAGCTGAATGTGTACGGCGGTCCTGAACGGGCCCATGCCGCGTGGGATCCGAGCCCGGAAAGTGAGCTGGCAAGTGACCACAAGCATAATCCTTATTCTTACTACGAGAATGAGACGGACAACTTCAACCAGCCCCACTACGAGTTCCATCACGAGTGGCGTCTGGGGGAGAATCTGACGCTGCGGAACACTCTCTTCTATATCCACGGCGAGGGGTATTACGAGCAGCTCAAATTCGCCCGGAAGATGAAGGACTTCGCAATTAGTCCGTTCACCACCACCGATCCCGGTCTCTTCGGGAAGGACTCGGTGAAATATTATGAAGGTGTTGACCTGGACGATGATGGGGAAGATGATGTTTTGTTCCAGGAGGACGGTCAGTACGCGCTGAAAAGGACCGACTTGGTGCGGCAGAAATGGGTGATTAAGGATCAATACGGTTGGGTGCCGACGCTGACGTGGGAATTCGAGCGCGGGACAGTGACCGCCGGCGGTGAGGTCAGCACTTTCGAAAGCGATCACTTCGGCAAGGTACTCTGGGCGAAGTACGTCTCACTGCACGGGAGTCCTGAAGACCCGTACTACCGCTATGATGGAAAGAAGTTCTGGATCTCGCCTTTCGTTCAGGTAATGGTCCGGCCCCTGGAGGGTTTGTCCCTGCTTGGTGAATTGCAGTACCAGTATAAGACCTATTCGTTCATGCAGCGGGAGGCTGGCAATTTCACGGGCGAGCTGCGGAACGCCTATGACGTAACCTACGGATTCTTCCATCCCCGGCTGGGTATTAATTACAACATTAATCCGAAGCTTAATACCTTTCTTTATATAGGGAAAGCCAGCCGGGAACCTTCGGATGATGATCTGTTCGACGTGTGGGATGGTCCCGATGACCTGGGTGTTCAACCCTTGTTCGAGCAGGCCGACACTGTGAGAAGCGGGGGCGGGATCGACTACCTCCGCTGGAGTGATCCCCGGACCAAGCCGGAGGGGCTTCTGGACCTTGAACTCGGTGTTGGATACCACGGGCGCGACATTTCCGTCGATCTGACCCTGTACCAGATGATGTTTGATAATGAGATTGTACCCTACGGTGGCGTGGATGACGACGGTGAACCGATCAAAGGCAATGCTGATGTGGCCATTCACGGGGGGATTGAAATCGAAGGCTCGTTGCAGCTACCGCTAAATCTAACGGTGGCTGGCAATATCGCAGCGAGCCAGAATTATTACCAGAAATTCATCTACCATGATTATGGTGGGAAGCAGTATGATTTCTCGGGGAACACGATTCCGCTTTTCCCACTGTACTTGGTAAATCTATGGGCTCGTTACCAACTCAAGTCTTTGACTGCGATATTATCATTGAGGTCAGTGGGCAGTCAGTATCTGGATAACACCCAGGATGAGGCCCGGATTGTTGATCCCTATAATGTGGCTAACTTCGACCTTTCTTGGGAAGGTGAGAACCTGTGGGGCCTGCAAGGCTTGGGGGTCCACTTCAAGGTCAACAACCTGTTGAACACAGAATACGAGACCACCGGCTACTGGGATTATGAGCGCTGTCTTTACCCGGCAGCGGATCGTAATTACTTCGTCACCGTCTCAGCTAGCCTATAGCTCAACATCCAGGTTGTCCATGGCCAAGGCCCCGTCAAGGGAGTTTTGGCTATTTGCGATCGTACAGCGGCTGGGGAGTGAATCCAACCTTGTTGATTCCCTGTAAATTGACTAAAATGTTTCGCAGCTATGACTGAGCGTGAACGACTGTTCGTTCTGGATGGCACAGCCCTGCTCTACCGGGCCCATTTTGCCATGATGAACAATCCCCTGATGACCTCCACCGGACAGGTCACGTCGGGGATTTTCGGTTTCATGAGCTCGTTGATTCGCCTGCTGCGAGACGAATCCCCGGACCATCTAGCCATCGTCTTCGATGCCAAGGAGAAGACGTTCCGTCACCAGATATATACTGAGTATAAAGCCACTCGGGAGAAGATGCCCGATGAATTGATCTCGCAGATTGAACCCCTGGACCGGGTGC
>JBGVTM010000009.1 GCA_041862535.1 Candidatus Neomarinimicrobiota bacterium
CAATGTGGCCGAGGTGTATATCGGCAAAGATAGCCGAACTCTACTGTATATGTTCCACTTGCGCCCGAACAATTGGGGTACTCACGCCTTCGGCTCCCTGTGTGCCATTTACGCCTATCTGCAGGACACTACCAGCCTGGCCGAGGTGCGCGACTACTGGATTCAGGCCGTCGTGGGACCCAAGCCCGATACGCTGGAATATGGTGGACCGGAACCCATCGATCTATCCTGGCATCTCGAAGAAAATAACCTGCGTCTGATCAATCCCAAGAGCGCTTTAAAGGAAGGATTGAACATCGACGGCATCATGCCTGACGACATGCGGCGGGGTGCTTCCTTCAGTAATCCTCCCGCACACACCGGTTACGCCTGGGAAGCCTTGCAGGGAATAGTGTCTGGCGCGCGCATTCTCCAGCGGGCCGGAATGCCGATTTGGAATGTGGCCGATAGTGCCATCTATCGCGCCGGCTATGCCCTCCAGGTACGCTGGGAAAATCAGTTTGGGGGTTGGAAAGCCGAAGGTGATGATCTCTGGATGCTGGCCTTCCTCGATGACGCCTATGGCACCTACTGGGCTGAAAACCAGCCCGAACGCGTATGGCAGCACGGTAAAAACGCCGGCTGGCCTTACGTCATATGGGACGGAACGCTCCGGCATGATGATCAGGGTAATTTGAATCCAGAGCAGTATGAATTATTCCAGAATTATCCCAATCCCTTCAATCCAACCACTCGCATCAACTTCACTCTGCCGCGAACCACTGAAGTTCATCTGGCCGTCTATAATCTGCTGGGCGAGGAGATCGCTACGCTATTCGATGGCATCCGGAATGCAGGCGAACATACTGTAATATGGAACGCCTGGGATCACAGTAAGGGATTACTCCCGAGTGGTGTGTACTTCTGTCGATTGCGGTCGGGTACTTTTAACGAAGTCATGAAGATGACTGTACTCCGCTGAGAAGCAGTCAGAGGTATGGTTTGAATATGGTATCGCTTGAATTGTTGCCCGTTGAAGTCGTGTTTCATCCCAACTGGTGGAATAAGAATTGCCGCGTTCGTTTTAACAGGGACTTTTTCTTCGACTCGGAGACCCGGCTGGAAAGCAACCGGTTGATGCGCCAGTATCTCTATGAAAGGTTCCCGGACCTGGGATTGGGTGAGAAAGATGCCAAACCACGTCCTATGGTTGGAGGTACTCTGCTGGCAGCAGGATTTATCATTTCGGCCATCCTCGGATGTGAAATTAAATATTTTGACGATGCCTCCCCGGAAGTCATTACGGCCAACCTCACCGATAACGAGATTGAAAAGCTTGAAACACCGAATATTCTGGACACACAGGTCATGGGCGATCTTTCAAGGCTGCTTTCTACGCTCCAGCAAAAGTTCGACTATGTGGAAGGGGATATCAACTGGGAAGGAGTACAAAACGTAGCTCTTAATCTCCGGGGGCAGCAACTATTTGTGGATTACTGTGTAAATCCAGGCCTTGCAAACAGATTACTGGATACCGTCGCCAATGTCATAACGCAATTTCTCGATTTTATGATCTTAAAAACGGGGACGACGTCCATTTCGGTAAACAGGATTGTAGCGCATGTCAATCCTAAAATAAATCTGCATTCGAATTGCACTGTGACAATGATTTCCGCTGATCAATACCGGGAATATCTCTTGAAATATGATCAAACCTTTTCGGAAAAATTCCGGCCCTATGGTATCCATTATTGTGGGGACGACATGCACAGGATGATACCTGGATTCACACAGGTAGATGGGGCAACATTCTTCGATGTGGGCTGGGGGTCGGATGTGCACCTCTGCCGACAGGCCTTCCCGGACAAATTCCTGAGCTTGCGATTGAGCCCGGCCCGGATGTTATCGGAATCGAAGGAAGAAATCGAAAATGATATCGTCAACTTGATGAGGAATGCTGGACCGCTGCAAAAGACGGCGCTTTGTTGCGTGAACCTGGATTATGGAACTCCAGATGAAAATATCCGAACAATATTTGAGGTCGCGGAACGCTATCGAAAACGCTATGCTGAATCATGATAGAAACAGGATAAAAACTGTGCAGATAATATTTGAGACCAAAGCAGACCCGGTACTTTCTCCATTCACGGGCTGGACCAGGGAACGATGGGTGGAACTGGCAGAGAAAGAAATAGCAGCAATTCAACCTTACCTAACGCCCGGTAAAGGTGGCCTGGCCCTGCCAAATCCGGTCCGGTGGATGGATGCCTACCTGCCAGAGCCCGAAAAAATGAAATCCTTCTACTGGATGGAGGGGTATACCCGCACCCGCCTGCTGCTCGCCTCCTGGATGGCCGGCACCGGCAGAACCAGCCTCACGATAGACGGCCGTTCGGTGAATATTCTCGATCAGTTCATCGAAGGACTCCTCGCCGCCTCTGACCCGGCCCATCCCGAGTATATCGGTGATCGATATGGGAACAACCAGTGGATAGCGGAAATCTCCGGAGCGGCGCTAGCCATCTGTGTCGCCCGCGGGCTGGTGTGGACCAAGCTGACGCCAAAAGAAAGGAAGCAGGTGGCCGAGTGGCTGTTTTCCACCACCGGACACACAATTCCACATAATAACTGGTACCTGTTCGTGGCCAATACCCACAGCGTGCTGAAAGCACTGGGGGAGCAATATGACCAGAGCGAATTGGAGCACTGCCTGGACCAGGTGAAGGGTTTCTACATCGGCAGCGGGTGGTTTATGGACGGTGACGACGAGCGGGGCTATTCCGTAGACCAGTACAACGCCTGGGGATTCCATCACTTTTTGCCGGCCTATGTATTCATGGGCAGCCTAGATAAGGAACAGGCAGACTGGATCACTGACTGCCTGAGAAAATTCGTGAACAGCTATAGAAGGTTCTTTGGCTCCAATGGCGCCATTGCCATGTGGGGGCGTTCCTGGGCCTATCGACCGGCCCTGACCGCGCCGTTCATCTGGGCCGAACTCCTGGGCATATCGCCCCTGGCCCCGGGTGAATCCCGCCGCCTCGTATCAGGGACAATGAAATACTATCTGGAACACGAGTATTTACGCAATGACTTGACACCCACCATGGGCTACGTAGGCGAGAATCTGGAGCTGATAGAACCTTACAGCCAGTATGGTTCCCCCTATTGGGCAAGTGCGGCCTTCCTGAGCCTCCTGATGCCTCCATCCCATCCCTTCTGGCAGGATCCTGAAGAACCGCTGCCGGTCGAGCGCCGGAGCTATGTACTCCAGGAAAAGGATATCGGAATGCTCGTCGCTGGAAACCACCAAACCGGTGAAGTGCAGATTATCAATCACCGGGCGTGGCATCAGAGAGAAGGGGAAAACACTAAGTACGCCAAGAAATACACGAACTATGCTTACTCATCCCACTTCGGGATCGACTTGCGGCGAGATCCAAACGGCTACAATTGTGATAACATGTTTTCAGTCTCCCCTGACGGGAAAAAGCATTCACAGCGGATTATTCCCCATTTTATCAGGCTCGATGACAACTATGGCGCCAGCTATTATTACCCCCTATCCGGATTCCCATTCAGCGAAGTCGGAGATACCAGGGCGTATTCCGCCGATTACGAGACAAAAACGAAAGGCGACCGTTCCGTAAAAGTCACCACCCAGGTCTATTTAAAAGAATTTTGCCAGCTGCGGGTCCATACCCTCGAGACCGAGTGTGCGTTGGCCGCCGTCAGGGAAGGTGGGTTCGCCCTGAACTACTTTGACAAGGCAGTGGAGGCGGTGGTTGAAGAAGATATGCTTGCCTTCTGGAATGGTGAGCGCGGATCGTTTATCAAGAATCTGTATGGTTATACAAGCCCTGATCAACTTGAAGCTCTACTGAAAAAAACGCATAATCATCATACCCTCGGAGGCCAATCGGTAACCCCCACCCTGGTGGGCGGCCAGCTCCAGCCGGGTAAGCATATTTTCGTCAGTCTCAGCGGGACATGGTTTGGACCGAAAGAGAAGCTCAGCGAGAAGCTGGATCTCGTGACGAGTGTGCATCCATCGGTGGACCGGGTGGTGATTGGATTTAGTGATGGGACCGAGTATACTTTTCAAGTTTGAACTTCATCTGTGAGGATTAAACCGTGCCCAGATTATGGCTGATAGATTACACCGTTATGGGGTGCCATCTGCTCTTGATGGTCGGGGTGGGATTCTTCTTCTACCGATACGTTAAGAGCGCCAACGACTTCTTCAAGAGCAGCAACCGGCTCCCCTGGTGGGTGGCGGGGTTATCTGCCTTTATGAGTGGCTTCAGTGCCTGGACCTTTACCGGTGGGGCGGGAAAGATTTACGAAAGTGGCATTTCCGGCGCCGCCATCCTTTGGGCCAGCGCGGTGGCTGTCCTCCTGTCATACTTCATCTTCGCCAAACGCTGGCGCCGAAGTCGCATCACGACCGTCATGCAATTCATGAGCGAACGCTACAATCGTGTCACGCACCAGTTCTATTCCTGGGTATACGTGATCATGAAATGGTTTATCGTCGGCTTACAACTCCTGTCAACCGCCATTTTCATCTCTGTCGCCATCGGGGTGGACGTTCGCATTGTTGTCACGGTGGCCGGACTCACCATGCTGAGCTATTCGGTCCTGTCCGGTTTATGGGGTGTTTCCACCAACGATACTCTCCAATTCATTATCGTGGCATCGGTGACCATGGTGGCTACCCCCCTCAGCCTGAGCGCAGTGGGAGGCATTGGCGATTTCATCGCCAGAGTCCCGGAGGGCTTTTTCACCCTCGGACATGGTGACGTCAGCGTGCTGTTTATTATCGGCTGGATGCTACTGATGTTCTATGGCAACAACTCCAATGCTACCGTCCAGCGCTATTTCAGTGTGAAAGATGAGCGTGATGCGCGTAAAGTGGCACTTACCGCTTCGGTCCTCTTCTTTATCGGGGTTTCCCTCTGGATGATCCCCTCCATGGCCGCCCGCATCCTCTACCCCGATCTCAGTGAATTGGCCATTGGACTCCAAAATCCCTCCGAAGCGGCCTACGTTGTTATGTGTATCCAGGTCCTGCCCCACGGACTGATAGGCGTCCTGCTGGCAGCTATTTTCGCGGCTACTATGTCCAGCCTCGACTCCAGCTATAATGTCATGGCCGGGGTTTTAGTGAAGGACATCTACCAAAGACTGATCCACCCGGCCGCATCACCAAAACATCTGCTCTGGGCCAGTCGCTTGTGCATCCTGCTCATCGGTACTTCAGCTACCATGCTAGCCCTCATCCTCACCACCCACAGCGGGGGGGTCTTCGGAGTAATGAAGGATATCTCCCAGGTCATCACGGTGCCGGTTGCCACGGCCCTGTTACTCGGACTCATTGTACGGAAAACACCCCCCTGGACCGCTATCTTCTCTTTTGCGATCACCTTCCTAGTGGCCTACACCACGCGCTACGTCTATGACTTGCATCTGGGGTATCAGGCTTTTGCCGTAGTGGGTACCTCCATAACCAGCTTTACGGTCATGCGGCTCTTCTGGAACCGGGCTCCGAAGGTTGATCGGGAACGGATCGAGGCTTTCTTCCAGAAATTGGATACGCCCATTGATACTGAGACGGAGCTGGCCGAGCCGGTGGCCGCGGATGCCATCTCGATGCTGCAGGTCGTTGGGGTGCTGCTCTTCGCGGTGGGCTTGATCATCGTAGTACCAACCATTTTTCTGACGGAGTTATCCTCAATATTCATCGCACTGGGAGAAGGCACATTTCTCATCGGGCTGGGTATTTATATGTTTTTAAAGGGCCGGCGAAAAGCGCTTAAAACAGCTCAGGTATTATCAAGTGCGTAATCCTCTGATAATGTTCTGGTTAGGGATTTTATAATAGAGCATTTCTATGGTAATGTGGTGCGTACAAAACTAAAACCAACATCTTTATCTCCATATACTAGCTGGACTTACCATGACTGGCTGGCTGTGGCCAGTGCGATACTACGGAATGTGCATCCCCATTTCTCGCCCGGGCGAGCACTTGTCACCTTTGAGGGCACCCGCCCGAGTATTTATGGCCCACTATCAGATGGAGTGGAAGGATTTGCCAGGACTTTCCTGCTGGTGGGCTTTTGGCTGAAGCATCGAAGTAATGGGAAGCTGGCTCTTGAGAACGGCACACAGGTTGATTGGTTAGATATCTATCAGCAAGGCTTACTTCATGGGACCGACCCAAATCACCCTGAGTACTGGGGTGAAATCTCCGGCAAGCACCAGTATATGGTCGAAGCAGCCTCCATCTCTATCGGGCTCTATTTCTCCCGGCCTTTGATCTGGGACTCATTTTCACAACGGCAAAAGGATCAAATTGGGCGCTGGCTGCGACATATCCTCCAATTCCCATTTGAAGATAAAAACTGGGTCCTCTTCGGGGTCATCATCAACGCCTTCCTGAAAGCCGTCGGGCAGGAATTCTATCAGGACCAGATTGACTTCTATCTCGACCGCTACGATTCTTATTATGAAGCTGAAGGTTGGTATCGCGATGGCGTGGGCCCCCAGTTCGATTATTATAACCCCTGGGCACTGCACTTCTACCCGCATCTGTGGGATGAAATGGACCCGGATAAAACCCGACCGGAACTGGTGGCGGTGTTCCAGGCGCGCAGCCGGCTGTTCCTTGAGAAATTCGCCCATTACTTCAGCAGCACGGCCTCGCACCCCGCCTTCGGGCGCTCCATCATCTACCGCTGTGCCCTCGTGGCCGCAGCGATTCTGGGGAGCTGGAAGGGCTATTCCCCACTCCCGCCCGGTTTAACCCGACGCCTCTGCAGCCAGAGCCTGAAGTTCTTCTGGGAACATGACCTTTTCGATGCCGACGGCAGTATCCCCTTAGGCTGGACCGGAAAATTTGTGCCCCTGGCGGAAAAATACAGCGGGCCCGCCTCGCCCCTCTGGCTGAATAAGGTCTTCGCCGCCTTCCTGATGCCCGAAAATCACCCTTTCTGGACCGCGGTGGAAGAACCGCTACCGGTTGAAAAGGGAGACTACTGCATCAGCCACCAGGTGCCCGGTTTCCTCGTGCAGGGACATCAAGCTACGGGCCATATCCAGCTGATCAATCAGGGCAGCGACTCCTACGTCAATGCACCCACCGACTGGAAAACTCCCGCCTCGGATTTTCTCTACCTGAAATTCGCCTACTCCAGCCACCTTTTCAACGACCTCGGCCCCACCAAACACGACCTGGTCTGCGGCAATATGATCAGCCTCTATGAGGAGAAGCGCGGCTTCAGTCACCGGGAGCGGATTCATCCACTCTACATAGCTGGTCGAGTCGCGATCTCATACCACTACCCTTTCGGTGAGAGCTACGGCCAGAAGCGGGATTCCCGGATCGAATCGGCCATCATCATCAAAGGTGATCACCAGATCAGGGTTCACTGGGTGATTAGCCCCAACCGGCCGCTGGTGTATGAAGGGGGATATTCGCTGGCCTATGATAAACCGCCGCCCACTATCACGCAGGGAGACGACTGGATCAGCGTCAGGACGCAAGCTGCCCAGTGCTGCGTCCGGTCCCTCAGCGGATATGATGCCGTTGACACCAGCGAGTCGGTGGGCGTAAATCCACTGGGCAAGTATTCGTGTCTACCGTACCTGAAGACCAGGCAACCGGTTCTTGCCCAGGCGATCCTTGTCTGCGAGGTCATCGCTCGTCCTGGGCATTTGGATATCGAAGCGGAACTGGCTCTGGTTACCGGCTGCATTTGTGCCGGGCGTAAAGTCGCACTCACCTTCTCCGACGGCGAGTCAGTCACGGTGAAGTTAGGAGCCGTGGAGGAAGGCGAGCACAAAGTTCAGTGGAATGGAAGACCGCGTCTAAGAACATGATCAGGGATGAATTCTCCTGGGAGGTAAAAGATAATGGACAGGACTGATGGATTAAATCGTTTGCCGGCCGCGGGAAGTAAGTTATCCAAAATCGATTTAATCGAGGAGGTTATCTGATGAAGATGTCTATGTCTGCACATTTGGCTCTGTCAATAGCGTTGCTGGGATTCTCTCCCTGTCTCAGCGGGAAGGGTCAGAATCTGGTTCCCAACCCGAGTTTCGAAGCGACCGTCCTCTCGGTGCCTCAGATCAATTTCCAGCCGGCGCGGCCGGCCACCGAAGCTGATCCGCCTGAGTATAAGGTCGACCTACCTGAGCACTGGAACATTGTCAGCGGCTACGCGCGCGGATACCTGCCACGCGAACAAGGCTGGGGAGTGGCCGAAAAAGGGCGCACCGGAAACCGGAGCTTGTGCCTCACGGATGCCCCGGCTTTCCCGGCCTGGTACTCCCAAGATTTCGCCATTGAGCCCAACTCTGCCCACCTGGCAGAGGCCTATATCGATGCCGATGGAATGCGGTATCACGATTACTTACGGATCATCTTTTCCATCCTGGACGCGGAAGGTAACTGTCTGGGATACGAACAGATTGTCTCTGCAAGGACCGAGACCAGGAATATCCGGGTGTCCGACTTTGGGCAAACCGGCTGGCGCCATAAGCAGGTGTATATCCGGCCCCGCAAGGGACAGGCCAAAATGCGAATTATCATTCGTCTGGTTGATTCCGGGATTGCTTATGTAGATGACATCTCTGTGCAAGCCTTGACCCCGGAAGAAGCGACGGAACTCGAGCCGCCTTACCACCAGAAAACCCCGGCCCTAAAAACAGTTTCGAAACAGCGTAAAGTGAAGGCCACAGGCTTCTACAGCGTGGAGCAGGTGGACGGCGTCTGGTGGCTGGTTGATCCTGAAGGCCGCCTGACCTGGAGCATCGGTATCCAGAGCATGGGCAATATCCTGTGGGAGAATCCGACTCTCAGCAAGCTCATCGAAGAGCAATATGGCGGGGATCAATCCCGCTATCTGGAAGACCAGATACCGCGACTGAGAAAATGGAACTTCACTACCTCCGGCTCCTGGTCCGGCCCGGCGTTCTATGACCTGAACACGCGACTGGTTGCCCGCGGCGAGGAACCATTCCCCTCCTTGCACTTCATCGGCTTTACCACCGTTGGTGATCAAGCGTACAGCGTGCGCAACCGCGAGGGGATGGTAAACGATTTCGGCGAGCACGCCATGGTGGATCCGTTTAACCCTGAATGGCAGGCGCGCGCAGAAGAACTGGTCAAAGGTATCACCTCCCTATACCGCGGCACTCCCTGGCTGGTGGGCTACTTCGTGGACAACGAGATCAATATGGGAAACCTGACGCGCTACCTCCATTCGCGCTACTGCCGGGAGGAACTCGCCGAATGGCTGCAGAAGCAGTACGACAATGATATCGCCAGGCTCAATAAAAACTGGTCAACCGAGGACCAAAACTATCAATACGCCAGTTTCGCTCAGATAGCGGAGGATATTCCCGATCAGGACCCGTCACCGAACGCTGAGAAGTATCTGCATGGTTTTGTCCGCTATCTCATGCAGACCTATGTTGATTTCACGGTAGACATCATCCGCCGATATGACCAGGACCATCTCATCATCAGCAACCGATTCGCGCTGGGTGCCAAGACCAGGGCGGTCGAAGAAGTGGGCAATTTTATCGACCTGTTCAGCAAATATGATATTGTCTGCACCAACCTTTATGCCCGTTCCGGGGGGTCGTATGCCCCGGACCAGATGGCACTGCTGCAGTATCTACATGATCAGACGGGACGGCCCCTGCTCATCGGCGAGTTCTCCTTCCATGCCAATGAATCCAACATCCCCCTCGACCAGTGGGGGGACAAGATCGTCGCGACTATGGAGGAACGAGGCCAGGCCTACAACCGCACGCTGCTGTCCTGGGCCTATTTGCCCTACATGGTAGGGGCCCACTTTTATAAATGGTGCAACGGCTATGGCCCGGTGGGACGGTACCGCGGACGCAATGCCGGTATTGTCAACGACCAGAACGAAGCCTATCAGCCGTTCGTGGAAATGGTGACCGAAACCAACCGCCGGGTCCTGCATGCCAGGCGCAAGGCGGGCGGGCACGTAAGCGACTTCGAATACACTACGCCAGGCGGTTTTTAATCCGGGTGAAAACCGGCTATTTTGAACACTTGTGCAAAAATAATAAATCTATAAAATAACTATAGCTGTTTGGAGTCCTCATGATCGATAGAAAAGCAAAATGGGTCGATGAACTGTTAGGCAAACTGAATCTGGCGCAAAAGGTCGGCCAAATGATGGCCTTCGGTTTCGCCGGACCGGTTATTACCCCCGATATCATTGAACTTATCCAGAAGTATCACGTCGGCGGATTGCGAATCACCTTAAAGTTCCGGACCCAAACCTTACTACACGACATAAAACCCGGCACAAAACCGAACCAAAACATCCTTCGGTCGCTGGAATATCCCCGGGGAAAGAATCGCGATTATGCCGATCCCCGCCAGTGCGTCGCCTGTACGCCCCGGGAGTACGCTGCCGTACTGAACCAGCTCCGGGATTATGCCCTTGATAGGGAATTGGGCATTCCTATTCACTTTACCATCGACCAGGAAGGCAATGGTTCCGATGACCTAATCAATGGCCAGCGCTTGTTCCCCCACCCGATGGGTCTCGCAGCTTCAGGCGAGCCCGAACTGGCCTATAAGGTGGCGGTCGCTATCGGGAAACAAGCCCGGGCCGTAGGTGCTAACATGATCCATTCCCCGGTGCTGGATGTGAACACCAATCCGATGAACCCCGAGATCGGTACCCGCGCCTACTCTGACCAGCCGGAAGAAGTCATCAAATATGGTCTGGAAACGCTGCGCGGTTTTCAGGAAACCGGCTTGATCGCCGCCGGGAAACATTTCCCCGGCCGGGGTGAATCGGTGGCCGACGCACACTGGGGCCTCCCGACCGTCAGTCTCGAAAAACGCCTGCTGACTGAGACCCATATCGCCCCCTACCCCGCTCTCATCGCCGCCGGCCTGCCAGCGATTATGAGTGCCCATTGCTGCTATCCGGCCCTGGGCGTGACGGACGTACCCGGTTCCACTTCCCGAAAAGTGGTCACGGAGCTGCTGCGGGAGGAGCTAGGCTTCAAGGGTATCATTACTACCGATAATATGATGATGGGCGGTATATTGCAGCGCTTCGAGATTCGGGAGGCAATTATTCGGGCCATTCAGGCCGGCAATGACATTATTCTGTACCGCGACGAAAGTCCCCAGCGGATCCGGATCCTCGAGGCAGTGACCGAGGCTGTCAAGAATGGACGAATTGCCGAATCTCAGATTGACGAGTCAGTCGCCCGCATCTTAGGTCTGAGATGGGACATGGGGCTCGTAGAAAACGGCGGCAAGGTTGACCCGGAGCTGGCTGGCACTCCAATAAATGATCCCTTCGTGATCGCCGCGGCCCAGGTAGCTGCCGAAAAGTCCGTGCTGCTACTTCGCGACGAAGCAAACCGGCTGCCCCTGCGACCTGAACAGAAAGTGCTCCTGGTAGAGCAGGTCTTCTCAACCCACCAGATGGCCAATAACAACTCCTGCCACCCGGGAATGCTCTGGGAGGAAATGTGTCTTGAATCGCCGAATGTGGCATCGGTAGAGATCCCGATGCTCCCGGATGAGTTCGACCGGGAACGGGTGCTGCGCCGGCTGGCTGAAGCGGAGGTAATCGTCACCACCAACTATTACTATTATAAGGCAGCAGCCACCATGTCCGATCTGGTACGTGAGCTCCATCAGCACGGGAAGCCGGTGATTGTGATTTCAAACAATCCCTTCCAGATGGCTGCTCCACCCGATTTCCCCACGGTCATTACCGTCTTCACCGCCGGTGGACGAGAGCATCTTCGAGCCGCGGTGCAGGTGCTATATGGTAAGCTGAAACCTTCGGCCAGCCTTGCCGTGCGTTTGGGATGAGTCGTGCCTGACCTGGATCGGCAAACAGATAATCATCAGGGCAAGGGTGCCATCTTGAAAGGCAGTTGGACGCATGTCGGATAGATTCTATGCCGGGATCGATATTGGCGGCACCAAAACCACCACCATTCTCGCCCGCGCGGATGGGCGCTTTTATGCCCGGGACCAATTCCCGACGACCACCGGCCTGGATAACTGGCAATCCACCTTGGAGCGGGCCCGCAGTTGTATCGAGCAATACACCCGCCAAAAAGAGATTGCCGCCATCGGAATCAGCTGTGGGGGACCGCTGGATAGCAAGCAGGGGCTGATTTTATCACCCCCCAACCTGCCGGGCTGGGATCAAGTGCCGCTCAGCGCGTTCTTCAAGGAAGCCTTCCACCTGCCGGTGTTTTTAGAAAATGATGCCAATGCGGGGGCGCTGGCGGAGTGGCAGTTCGGAGCGGGGAAAGGCTCTCGAAACCTGATTTTTCTCACCTTCGGAACCGGGCTCGGCGCCGGTCTGATATTGGATGGCCGACTCTACGCCGGGACGAACGACCTGAGCGGAGAAGCCGGCCATATCCGCCTGGCGGAGGAGGGCCCTGTAGGCTATCATAAGCGCGGTTCGTTCGAGGGATTCTGCAGCGGTACCGGCCTCGCCCAACTGATGGCTTTCGAGCTGCTCTGCCTGGGCGAGGAAATCGGCCCCTCGGAAATGCTGAAAAAGTACAAGCCACCGGGAGAGGTGACCGGAAAAGACGTGGTCGAATGGGCCCTGGCTGATGACCCTCTCGCATTGAAGGTGATCGCCAAAAGTGGCGACTTCCTGGGCCGGGGCTTAGCCATCCTGGTTGATATTCTGAATCCGGAGATTATTATCATCGGAGGTATGGGAGTTCGATTGGGCGATTTGCTTTTAGAACCGGCCAGAAGTGTGATCAGTAAGGAAGCCCTACCCGCTGCGGCCACCGTCTGCCGGGTGGTACCAGCCGCCTTGGGCGAACGAATCGGTGACTATGCGGCGCTTTGTGTCGCCCTCGGCGGTCAATCCGGTTAATTACCTTTAAAGGGAATATCCATCACATAGGGCAGCACTGAAAGAGGCAGACAAATTCTCGGTTCATTCTAGGAACACAAAATGGCGCAATTTGCACTGTTAGATTGGATTTGGATCATCCTTTTTCTTCTCCTTATGATCAGCTGCGGGGTCCTTTTCTACCAGCTTGGTAGGCGCTCCGAGTCGGACTTCTTTCTGGCAGGCCGGGGCCTGCCTTGGTGGCTGCCGGCATCTTCGGTCTATGCCACCCATACCGCCGTCGATACCCCCATGTGGGTGACAGGTGTGATCTATAAACATGGCCTGACGGGTATCTGGTACGCCTTTTTCTCGGCCTGGTGCGCGATCAGTGCCTTTGTCTCCACCAGAATATTCCGCAGATCCCTGGCCTATACGCAGGCGGAGTGGCAGAGCCTGCGCTTTAGCGGTCTGGGCAGCGAGCTGCTGCGGGGGTGGATGACCGGCTGGCAGGTCTTCATGACCATGTTCAATATGGGCTGGGTGGGCATCGCCATGGGAATGATTTGCGGTTACCTGTTCGGCTGGCCAGCCTGGATGGGGCTGGTGATTTTCTCGTCGATCTGTGCCATCTATGTCCTGACGGCCGGCTACTGGGGGGTGGTCATGGCGGATTTCCAGCAGGGCATTGTCGCCTTTTCCGCCATCCTGATCGTGTCGATCTGGGGAGTCGTCGCGGCCGGGGGCCCCCAACAGATTGTCTCACAGCTGGCAGACATGGGCCAGTCCTGGCGGCTGAATCCATTTGCCTTCACGGGCTGGTTCTCGGGTGACTTCCCCATCGCCTGGTTCGCCACCATGATGATCATCGCCCTCATCGGCGGATTCGGCATGGGCACTTCCATCGACTGGTACCTTGAGGCCCAGCGTATCCAGTCCGCCCGGTCGGTTCGGGATGCCTCCTACTCCATCTGGTGGGGGACGGCTCTGGTTGTGATGCGCAACTCAATTTGGGCCGCCGCTATCCTGGGCTTTTTCGTTATGTTCCCCAACATTAAAGAAGTAAGCGATTACGAACTGGGTTGGTTCCGCTTAGGATTTGAATATCTGCCCGTCGGTATGGTCGGCTTCTTTTTCGCCGCCATCCTGGCCATCCACCTGTCAACGGTCTCCAGTGTGCTAAACCTCGGCGCCATGTACGCTACCCGCGACCTCTACCATCACTATATCAATCCTCAAGCTTCCCAGGAAAGGCTCGTCTGGATCGGGCGCTTTTCAACTCTCATGATCCTGTTGGGCTCCTTCCTGTTAGGCCTGATGATGACCGAAATCACTAAGTGGCTCATCTTCGCCCTCTGGATCATGGCCGCCGGCGTGTGGCTGCCTAATATCCTGCAGGTGATCTGGTGGCGGTTCAACGCCTGGGGCTACCTCTCCGCCTGGATGGCCAACCTGGGCCTCTCGTGGCTGGTGGTGTGGATCCTGCCGGCCTTTAACATCATCCCGGCTCTGCCGGATTACCTCCAGTTCTGGGCCCTCATGCTCCTCACGGGATTCATTTATCTGCCGGTGACCTTCCTGACCAGGCCGGAGAATATGGACCATCTGGTGAGATACTACGTCATGTCCCGGCCCCTTGGCTTCTGGGGACCGGTGCGGCGAGAGGCTGAAAAAAGAGGCCTGCTGGAACAAGTAACCCGCATTGAATGAATTAAATTAGGCAAAACATCGGTTAACCAGATTTAGGAGGAGATGCAATATGGCTTTGATTCGCAGGCAGTGGACACCCGCCGCGGCCGATGAGTGGGCCCGAGAAGACTGGATCACCATTATCCTCTCCCCCCTCGCCTATATCGCCCTGGCCATCGGAGTGGCTCTCAGTATGCTCCTGTTGAAGGTCGGGTTTATCATCCTGGGCGCAGCCGTCGTGCTTACGGTCTTGATGCACTGGGTCATCGATCCCAAATTGAAAACAATCTCCGAGGACTATGAAAAAAAGCAGAAAAAGTACCTGGAGGAATTGGAAAAAATCGTCCGCTGGGAGGAAATCGAATGAGTGAAGGCTTTGGCGTAGTCATTGGGATGTCTATCGCTTATATCGCCTCGTTCACGGGACTGATATTTGCGTGGATTCATTACCGGAAGAGAAAAGCGGGTAAGATCACTCCACCCGATGAAGGGAGCTGAGCCGGATGCTTATCTTCCTTCAGGCCTCCCGCGTAGGGAATCCCACGCTAGGCGTGGTTATACCGCTCGTAGTGTTTCTTATATCCTTCATCGTCACCTGGGGACTTTATAAGCATTTCTCCAAACGAGCGCGTTCCGGACCATTCGATAAATAATTGGCCGGGAAAAGGATCATGCTGGAAAACCTTTACGCGATGAAGACCGATCCTTGGACCTGGAACCACCAATAAGCGTAACCGCTCGGGAGTTGTACGAGGAGGCTAAGGATCCACGACAGACCTCCCTCCCTTCGACGGTTATGCTGTCCGCCGCTTATCCCCGATTTTCCCGCCGGTTCACCGGATACCTTCAATCTCAAAGACGCGTGCTCCCTCGTATGCCTTGCCATATTGGTCGCGGGTTCGAACTACGATTTTATGCCCGCCAGGGGCAAGTCCAGTGGGCATACCAGCCGTCCAGATATGGTAACACAAACCGGGAGTCGCCCAGCGTCGGAATTGCTCCTGATATTCAAGGTACATCCTCTCCAAAAGGGGA
>JBGVTM010000010.1 GCA_041862535.1 Candidatus Neomarinimicrobiota bacterium
GAGGATAATCTTCTCGGAAAGCTGCCGCACCCGGCCGTCCACCCGGACCCGAACGAAGCCCTCGCGCCGAATACTGCGGAAGACCTCCTTGTACTCCCCCTTGCGGCCCCGCACCACCGGCGCCATGAGCTGAATCCGGGTGCCCTCGGGAAAAGCCAGAATGTTATCCACCATCTGCTGGACCGTCTGGCGGCGGACCGGCTGGCCACAGTTGATGCAGTGGGGCATACCGATGCGGGCAAACAGCAGCCGCAGGTGATCGTAGATCTCGGTAATGGTGCCCACCGTCGAGCGGGGGTTGCGGCTGGCGGACTTCTGCTCGATGGATATGGCCGGCGATAGTCCCTCGATGACGTCCACGTTGGGCTTCTCCATGAGGCCCAGAAACTGGCGGGCGTAGGCCGACAGGGACTCCACGTAGCGGCGGTGTCCTTCGGCGTAAATGGTATCGAAAGCCAGGGAGCTCTTCCCCGAACCGGACAGACCGGTGATCACCACCAGCTGGTTGCGGGGGATCTCGACGTCGATGTTCTTGAGGTTGTGCTCCCGCGCCCCCCGAACGAAAATCTTCTCCGCGTGATAGACCGGCATTAGCCTTATAAGCTAGCATCACAGCTCGAAGGGGAAAAGGGAAATTCAGGGAATAATGGTGGAATGAAAATTGACGATTGGATGTCACCTACCATTGAAGTCATTGCGAGGGAGTCCCGATGCTGATCGGGACGACCGTGGCAATCCCGCCACGAAGGTACATCTGCAGCTGACCCTCTCATAACCAGATATAAAAAGTTCTTGCACCCATTGTGTATAATGTATACATTGCATACAATAGGAGATTCATTATGCCTAGCACAACCGTTTCCATCCGCCTGCCGGAAGAAATCGCACGACTCCTGGATGAAGTAGCCCGGGAGACGGAGCGGTCCCGTTCCTTCCACGTCCAGAAGGCCATCAAGGCCTATCTGGAGGAGTTTGCCGACGCTCAGATCGCCCTCGACCGCCTCCGGGATAAGGATGACCGGGTGATCACAGCCCGGGAAATGCGGCAAGTCCTTGGGCTATAGGATTTCCTACAAGCAATCCGTCGCCAGGGACCTAGCCCGACTGGACTCTCAAACCCAGCGCCGCATCCTAGATAAGATCGATGCCGAATTGACTGGAGATCCCTTGCGCCACCCCGGCTTGAAAGGCCCCTATGCCGGCCTATATCGCCTGCGGGTCGGGGACTACCGGGTCATCTATACTGTTCTGGAAGAGGAGGTGCCGGTCCTGCGCATTGGCCACCGCCGGGAGATCTACCGATAGTTCATTTTTGAAACTAATTTCTCCCTGAAAGCCACTAGAGCCTCGCACTATGGACTCCCCCCAATCCAACTGCTCCTTCCGCACCATGGCCTGGATTTTCTGGGGGCAGGATCTGCAGCTGCCCTGGGAGCGCACCTGACCGAGGCAGCGCTGGCAATAGATCGCAATCGGATGTAAACTTAAGTTATGACTCGCGAATATGACGTGCTGGTCGAACGGGATGCCGATGGTTACTACGTGGCTTCCGTTCCGGCCTTGCACGGCTGCCATACCCAAGCCAAGACCCTCGACGAACTGATGGCCCGCATTCAGGAGGCTATCGCTCTTTGCCTGGAAGTTGAAGGTGAACCTCCCGAGACGTTGGACTTTGTTGGGGTGCAACGCGTCTCAGTCACCGTATGAGCCGTTTGCCCGGCGTCACAGGCAAACAGCTCGTTGCCACCTTAAAGCGTCTTGGATTCGAGGTTGTCCGCACACGGGGCAGTCACTACTATCTACGCCATCCTGACGGTCGCGCCACAGTCGTCCCGGTTCACCGCGGAGAAACCATTAGGCGCGGATTAATGGCCAAAATCCTTCGTGACACTGAAATCACACGCGAGGAGCTGCAAGCATACCTGTGACGCACCCTATCCCTCCATATAACTCCCACCACTTTCAAAAATAACATTCCTGTTCTCCTCATTGGCCACCGCCGGGAGATCTACCGATAGTTCATTTTTGAAACTAATTTCTCCTTGAAAGCCATTGGAGCCTCGCACTATGGACTCCCCCCAATCCAACTGCTCCTTCCGCACCATGGCCTGGATGTTTAAGGTGCGGGACCTGGTGCTGCCGCGGGAGAAAATCCTGGCGGAGGTAGGCCTCCAACCCGGCCAGCAGGTACTGGACTATGGCTGCGGCCCCGGCAGCTACACCGTCGTGGCCGCCAGACTTGTTGGGAATGAGGGCCAGGTTTACGCCCTGGACATTCACCCCCTGGCTATCCAATACGTCCAGCGCAAAGCCGCCCGGCAACGCCTGACCAACATCGAGACCATCCTGTCCGACTGCGCCACCGGCCTGCCCGATAGTCACATCGATGTGGCCTTCCTCTACGACATTCTCCACGGCCTGAGCGAGCTGGTAGCCATCCTGAAGGAGCTGCACCGGGTGCTGAAACCGGAGGGCCTTCTATCGGTGAATGATCATCACCTTAAAGCTGCGGAGGTTATCGCGCGGGTAACCCGGGACGGTCTATTTCAAATGGCCGGGAAAGGTAGATGGACCATTAACTTCTCCAAGGCCGGGTGAGCCGCTGCACAGGCCGCTCAACAAACGAGTAGCCATAGGTCTTTCCGCCATCGCTCACTACATTTTACCGGTAGCCCAATAGTATAAGGAATCCCCACCATGACCGAACAGAGCAACTACGAAAAGGCCCGGAAACGGGTGGAAGAGATCAAGGGCTTCTACATTCACTTACTGGTTTACGTGTGCGTAAACGCCGGCCTCTTCGGCATCAACGCCCTCAGCTCACCGTCCTATTGGTGGGCATTCTGGCCCCTGCTGGGATGGGGCATCGGTCTGCTGGTACACGGGCTGACCGTGTTCGGATTGCAGGGATTCCTCGGTCCCGAATGGGAAGAACGGAAAATTCGGGAGATAATGGAAAAGGATAAGCGGCAACCGCATGAACCCCCTGCCAAATAGGCTCCATCCAGCGCTGCTGACTCTTGTGGCGCTGCTGATCGGTGGCTGTCTGGCCACCCGACTGACCGACTTCACCGAAGAAACCCGTCAGCGTCATAAGATCACTGAAGACGAGCTGCAACGGATTCAGTTCTACAACAGCCATACCATCATCCTCACCCCCGCAGATGAGGTTCGGAACCCACCCACACCCGAACAGCGCCGGAAGCAGCCCCTGGACACCCGGCACCTTGACCGGGTGGTGATCAAGCGCCACACACCGGGAATCGTGGTTGCCGCCGGCAGCAACTGGCTGAATGTCAGCTTCGAGCCTGGAAAATGGCTGCGCTTCATCCGCCTTCCCAGCGGCCGTTACAAATTAAAGGCCACCACCGTCAACTACGGCGGCCGGCAGTACCACGCCGAGTACCTTTCTCGTCACTTTCGCCGCGGTCCAGCAGCTCTCCTTGTACCTAAAAGCCTGAAGCCCATCACCAGATTTCGCAGCCAAAAGGTTGAAGGCCAACGGATACCCTGAACCGGATGACTCAGTGGCTGACTAATCCCCGCCTGGTCTTCAGGCTGGTAGTAATCGGTCTGGGAGTGGTGCTCAGCGTGCTGGCCTATGTGACCAGGACGCCCTTCCCCCTCCGGAAGACCATTTTAAATCTCCTCATCGCCATAATCCTGAGTGTGCTAGTACCACTGGTGCGCTCCTGATGGACCTTGCCAAACCGGTATCGATATCAACCGCACAATTCGGGAGAATAGAGCTATGGAAATCAAACCCCATGGAAAGCTCATCACCAAACAGTGGTATATCCTGCTGACCATTTCGCTATTGTTGGCCGTAATTGGCCTTTTATTGCAGTTCTTGCTCCCACTTATCAAAGGGGTGGCTTCAAGTCAAGTTTCCTTGATCCTCTGGCCTATCACCCTGGGACTTATCGCGGCCATGTGGATCATATCTGCGCCGATTATCGTACTGTGGATCAAGAACCTCGCCTATATCATCGAAGAAGACCGGATCACGATCCATAAAGGCATCCTGACCAAGGTCCAGCAGAATATCCCCTACCGCGCTATCACCGATTTTATGCTGCACCGCTCCCTCTACGACCGCTTTCTGGGCATCGGTGCACTCCGCATCCAGACCGCGGGCCAGGCCCAAACCGTCACCGGATACGAAGGGCAGCTGGCCGGCCTGGTGGAATGGGATGAACTGCTGCAGCAATTGCGCGCCAGGATCAAGAAACTCCATCCCGTGGCGGAAGCAACGGCCGTGGCCGAGCCAGCTCCGCCGACATCGACTGAGCCACAACTTCAACTGATCCTGGAGGAGCTGCGATCAATTAGAAACATCCTGGAAGCGGCTATCCGGCAGCGTGATTGATGAAAATCCCGGCCCCGCTACCCACCTATGACGACTGGTGCTGCTGATGATCTCATCACTTTAATGTAAGGGGGTACCATGAACCTATTGCGCAGGCTAACTATCTATACGGTACCGCTACTGGTTCTGCTGCTGGCCAGCATTGTACCTGCTCATGCTCAAGTCGACCCTCTCAGCGGTCTGGATTCCTACATCACCAGGGCCATGGAGGACTGGGAACTACCGGGACTGGCCATTGCCATAGTGAAGGATGACGAGGTAGTCTTTGCCAGAGGGTACGGCGTCCGGGAGCTGGGCCAGCCCGACCCGGTGGATGAACACACCCTCTTTGCGGTGGCTTCCCATACCAAGGCCTTCACCGCCACGGCCCTGGCAATGCTGGTGCAACAGGGCCAGCTCTCCTGGGATGATCGGGTCATTGATCACATGCCCCAATTCCGGCTCTACGATCCGACCACAACCCGCGAAATGACCGTCCGGGACCTCCTGACCCACCGGCAAGGCTACCAGACCTGGGCCGGCGACCTGCTCTGGTGGGGCTCGAAACTCAACCGACAGGAAGTACTGCACCGGTTACAGTATCTGATACCAGACTACAGTTTCCGCGGTCGCTATGGCTACAACAACATGATGTATGTAGCAGCCGGCGAGCTGATCCCCATCCTCACCGATACCAGCTGGGCGGACTTCGTGACTGAGCGTTTGCTGCGGTCTCTGGGCATGACCCACAGCACTCTCACCGTGCGGGACCTGCCGGAAAGAGGCAATGTCGCCACTCCTCATACCAGAGTGGAGGGCAAACTGGTCCCCATTCCGTATCGCAATATCGACAACACCGCTCCCGCCGGAGCCCTCAATTCCAGTGCCATCGAGATGGCCCACTGGCTCCGGTTCCAATTGGCTGGCGGCAGGTATGACGGCGTTCAGCTGGTGGATTCGGTCATCTTC
>JBGVTM010000011.1 GCA_041862535.1 Candidatus Neomarinimicrobiota bacterium
ATGGATGGCGACAGCCTAACACAACTCACTTTCGGAGGAAGTAACTTCTTCCCCGCCTGGAGCCCTGATGGCGAATGGATTGCATATGATAACACAAATTGCGGCTCACAAGTTGAACCTGCGCCCCCAAATTCGTGTGGCATCCTGATAATGAAAAGCGATGGCTTGAGTAAGAAACTCATTATAGGGGGCAGATTTCCAGATTGGTCCCCAGATGGAGATAACCTCGTTTTTGTTGGGCTTGGTAGTGAAATTTTTAACGTGACTATAAATGACACATCGGATGTGGTCCAGTTAACGTCGTTTCACCAAACCTATACCTATGTATCTGTTATAACTCCCAGATATAATCCGGACGGGTCAAAGATTGTGTTTTGCTCAACTACGCATGATTGGTTTGGTATATGGGTCATGGATTCTAGCGGAGGTAACCTTAAACGTTTGGACGAAAACGGGAGTTACCCATCATGGTCACCGGATGGGAAAAATATTGTATACGTAGGACCGCAAACAACCCTCTGGATCATGGAGGCAGATGGGAGCAATAAAAGGCAATTGACATTCAGGCCCAAACCCGGTTAAGGTATGAACCATACAATGAGGCAAAACTATCGGAAGTCACCATAGCCGTTCCCGCCATCAAGAATGCCCTGGAAAGGAGAAACGTAGAGGCTGTTTTAAAGGTTTTTCCCGACTTCGAGCTTGATGACACATTAGGCATATCAAGAACGGGGGAGAGAGTCAAACTCGCGGATATGTCAAACATCTACAAAATTCGGCTGCCGGAGAAACGAAATGTTTCTGAAATTGCAGTGGAGCTCACCGCTTTTCCCGAGGTTATCTATGCAGAGCCTAACGGTATAGCCATTCCTGCCGTGGTGTATCCCAATGATCCTCATTTTGATGATCCCAATAATCCCGGGCAGGGAGGGTACCAGTGGAACTTATTGAACACAGGTCAAGACGGCGGAATCAACGACGCCGATATCGATGCCCCTGAAGCCTGGGATATCACCAAAGGTAGCATCGACACGAAAATCGGCATCATTGACTGGGGCGTCTGGAGTTCCCATGAGGATTTAAGCGGGAAGGTCTCCGGCGACGCTGGTACCAATGGATCCCATGGCACACACGTAGCGGGTATTGCAGCGGCGAAGACGAACAATTCGAAAGGTATTGCCGGAGTTGACTGAAATGCCCGGATTGAATCCCAGCGAATTGATTGGGCGACAGGTGATGAGGATATATACAACGCGATTATGGCCGCGGTTAATAATGAGTCGGACATAATCAATAATAGTTGGGTTCTATGTAGCAATTGTAATGATCCGGTGCCTGACCCTCGCTACTCTACAACAGTCCGGCTAGCCTTTTCGAACGCTTACAAGCTAAATGTAGTGGCAGCAGCAGCTATGGGGAATTGGGATTCTGGAAGCACGTATTATCCTGCTGGATATGGGCAAGGGATCATCGCTGTGGGGGCAACTGATCATGATGATGATCGCTGGTGGTCAAGCAGCACTTCAGGGTCGAATTACGGCAGCCATATCGATGTCGTGGCGCCAGGGGAGGATATTCTGAGCACAGTGACCTATTACAGGTCTCTATACAGCGGCTACTACGATAAGAACACGGGCACTTCGATGGCGACACCTCATATTTCTGGTATTTCGGGGTTGCTTTTAGCGAAAGATCCCAATCTCTACAATGATGACATCGAGCAGATAGTAAGAATTTCCGCCGAAGACAGGGGTGCAACTGGCTTTGATATATATTACGGCACCGGCCGGGTCAACGCCCGGGCGGCGCTGGACCTGATCAAGTCCGGTAGCGCCCTCTACCACTGGACCGCCAGCAACGGTTCTAGCGTGGGGAATACCGGAACTTACACCATGACCTTTTACAGCACTCCGGGCCTGGCCGACGGCGTCTATATTGTTAAGCGCTACGACGTAAGGAAGACCGTTACCTTCCCTCAGGCGTTTGCCTCCGCCCCGCACACCTGGGGCCGGGGGGTTGCTACGAACGGCTACTCTGCCGCCAATCCCAACTTCGGTATGGGTTGGTGTAACGTTGTTCCGGGAAGCGTAACCGGGACCCAGGCCACGCTGCAGGCTTATGTGTACAAGGTATGGACTATAACCGGGTATTATCTGGGCTGGTATCCCACTTCTCCGAGTAACGTAACCTTCGCTTACTCGGCCCTGGATGACGATCCCCCCGCCGCCCCGCAGAACCTGACGGCTACGTGTGATGGCGGAACGATCAGGCTGGATTGGACACCCAACACCGAGCCTGATCTTGATAAATACTGCATCTATCGGAAAGTGATCAGCGGCAGTTTCAGCCTGGCCGGCACAACGACAAATACGTACTGGTACGATCCTGGCAACCATGATTGCACCCTACCTGAATTTCCTTTTTATTATTATGTGAAAGCAAAGGACGTTTCAGCTTTATTATCTGATCCGTCGGATACGGTTACCATTTATACTTTTTTCAAAGATGTTCAAGCCGGATTGCCTGAGGAGCTCTTACCGGAATCCTACGCTCTCCACCCGGCTCACCCTAATCCCTTCAACCCTAGCACCAGCATTGAATACGATCTGCCGGAGGCCAGTCGTGTGACCCTGGCGATCTACGACATCATGGGCCGGGAGGTTATCCGCTGGGAGGGACAGGAGCCAGCCGGCTATCGGCAAGGGGTGTGGTACGGTAAAGACAAGAGCGGGCGCTCAGTACCAGCGGGCATCTATATCTACCGGCTGGTGGCCTCCTCTACCGAAAGTGACGAGCGCTTCACGGCCAGCCGGAAGATGGTATTTATGAAGTAAGTATCAGAGCAGTCCCGCAGGATGCGGGGGTGTTTATGAAATAGAGGCCAACCCGCCAGGGTGTTCCTATTGCCCCTCCCGGCAAGTCCTGTCGGGAGGGGCTTATTGTACCCGCCAGTCAGCTGGCCCCCGAAGGGAAGCCGTTCCTTGCCTGCAAAGGGGGGTAGGATTAAATTCCTCTGCTTTTCCAACGAATTATTCAGAACTTGTGATTAAGGTGGCGACGACCGCAGATTTTCGCAATGGGATGGTTATAGACCATAAGGCAGGCTTGTGGAAGATTGTGGAGTTTCTTCACGTGAAGCCCGGGAAGGGGCCGGCCTTTGTCCGCACCAGGTTGAAGAATATCCGCACCGGCCAGGTAGTGGACGA
>JBGVTM010000012.1 GCA_041862535.1 Candidatus Neomarinimicrobiota bacterium
CACAATACCCGGCCGTCTATATCGGTGGGGATCCCACCCATGGCATAGTGGGTGGTAGGCTGTACCGGGATCGGCTCCTTAATGGGTTCAACCGCCAGGTAGGTTCGAGCGAAATGGGAGATATCAGGCAGCTTGGTATTAATGACTTCAGCGCCCAGGTGCACCAGATCAAGGTAGAGATAATCCGTGGCGGGGTCCCCGGTACCGGCAATACCCCGGCCCTCTTTCATTTCGTTGTACATGGTTCTGGAAACCACATCCCGCGGCGCCAGGTCTTTGACGGTCGGAGCTACCGCGGCCATGAAGCCATCCTTACCGGTACCGATGTTGTCCAGGTCTTCCCGATTGCGCAGGATGCCACCTTCGCCGCGGGCCGCCTCGGATACGAGAATGCCCAGCTTACGCATACCGGTGGGATGGAACTGGACGAACTCCATATCCTCCAGCGGAATGCTCCGGCGGAAACAGATGGCCATCCCATCTCCCGTATAGGTATGCGCGTTGGAGGTGATGGAAAAGATCCGGCCGTAGCCGCCCGTTCCAAAGAAGGTCGTCTTAGACTGGAACACGTGAATTTCGCCAGTAGTCAAGTCATAGGCCACAACACCCACACAGGTGTCCCCATCGATAATCAGATCCAAGACGTAGAACTCATCAAAGAACCGCACCTGGTTTTTCACGCACTGTTCAAAGAGCGTGTGGAGAATCATGTGGCCGGTCCGATCGGCAGCATAGCAGGCCCTTTTGACGGGGGCCTCACCAAAGTTTCGCGTATGACCACCAAAGGGACGCTGAGCGATCTTGCCATCGGGCGTTCGGCTGAAAGGCAGGCCAAAATGCTCCAGCTCCAGGACAGTCTCCACCGCCTCCTCGCACATGATTTCGATAGCATCCTGGTCGCCCAGGTAATCGGAGCCCTTGACGGTATCGAAAAAGTGCCATTCGGGGCTGTCCGGTTCCTCATTACCCAGGGCCGCGCCCATACCACCCTGGGCCGCACCGGTGTGGCTGCGCACCGGGTAGAGCTTGGAGAGAACCGCCACATTGTAATTGTGCTGGCTGAGTTCCAGTGCGCAGCGCAGGCCCGCACCGCCAGCACCTACTACGATCGCATCAAACTTGTGAACCATGGCCGCCCCCTATACCGGCTTGGGAGTGAAACTGACAACCGCTACCACACCAATCACCCACAGGACGAAACCGACTATATAGGTGATCCAGTTGCCAATGGCCCGCCAGCCGTTATGGGTGACCCAATCGTCTATAATGGCCTTGATGCCGTAAAACCCGTGGTAGGTGGCCAGGGAGATAAAGGTGACATCGAATACCTTCCACAGGGGGGTGACAAACACCTTGGCCAGCGAGTAGTACTTCATCAGGTTGGGATCAGCCTTGATTTTCGCCAAATCGGCAGCGCCAAAACCGATAATGTCAAAGCTCCAATTAGCCGGTCCCATGAAGTAGTGATACAGGAAAACATGGGTGCCCAGAAGGAGGAAAATGAGGGCACCCGTAACGCGCTGGAACAACCAGGCTTGTGATCCGCGACTGCTCATAATTCCGCCCTCCACATGATCACGCCGCCGATGATAAACAGCGCTCCCGCCAGAAAAAGGGTGAGGTAGACGGCCAGTTTATGCTTATGCAAGGTCCGGGGGATGAATTCTCCGATGATCAACCGCAGGCCATTGAGCCCATGGAACAGGATAGCCCCCAGCAGCAACACTTCACCGGCCCGGTACAGGGCAGTCTTGTAGACTTCGATGACGGCGTTGAAGGCTTCCGGCCCCTTGGACATCTTGGCCATGCTCCAGATATGAAAGATCAGAAAAGCGACGATGGCTACCCCCGTGACCTTATGCAAGAGCCAGGAGAACATCCCTTCCTTAATCTTATACATCTATCCCTCCTATAGGTAAAGATGCGGGAGAAAAGGTACAGGTACAGCTAAAGAAAGCAGGTTTATTCATTGGTAAGAAGCACCCATAATTTCGGACACGGGGGTCTAAATTACAAGCGCTGGTGTGGCAAAAGACGAGGAGAAAGTCGGCAAGCAACGCTGGTCTTGGTACAATCCAGGCTAGGATACAATCAGGTAGAGAATGGAAGCAATCCCCGCTCCGATCAGGGCGTAGGGTATCTGCGTCCGCACATGGTCCATGTGATCAGAGGCGGAGGCCATGGAGGAGATGATGTGTACCCGGCTGCCTGCCTGCAGGCGTCCAATCGCTGCCTCTGCGACGATCCATGATCAGGGGGGTCCGACCGAGATTAGCAGCCTCTCTTGATGTTTTGTCCGCTAGCCACTTTCTTGCGGCCTTTTACCAATACATTCCTCGGCCCAGCGGAGGACCGTTTCGGCGATAGCTACGGCCCGCTCATATTCCTCCAGGGAAACCGGTGCAACCGGGCCCGGGTAGCGAGTGGCAAACGCAAATCGCGTTAAGCGGCCAGCTTGCTTCACCCGATCTGAAACGGATTCCCCACCGCTCTCAACCAACCTTAGAAGCTCAGCGAGATCATGGATGTAAGGGAAGGGGATATCCCGATGAATCAGTACCGCCTTGACGGCTTTCTCCGCTGCCTGCTGGGCGTCGAAGCAAGGGTCTTCCAGGTAAACCTCCGGTACTACAGCCCCAGCCTTCGCCCGGGCCAGATTGCTCCGAGCCCGGTTTAGCCATTCTCGAGGATCGTCCGGGGGCAGCCGCTCATGCGCCATAGACCACCTTTCCTTCCCGTAAAGCCGGGTAGATGACCGTCGGCCAGCTGTCCCGGTAACGCTCTACATCCTCAGGCGTAACCACGATCACATCTACTGCCTGGCCCACGCCGTAGAGTCCCATGTAGATCTCTTCGGTGAGCCAGCCGGGGTGGAAGTCACCGCTCTTGATCACCAGCAGGTCCACGTCGCTGTTGTGATCCATTTCACCTTTGGCTGCGGAACCGAACAGAATGATCTTGTCAGGCTGCGCCACTTCGACAATTCGCCGGATGATTTCGTCCAGCTTCTCAGAGTCAAGGGCTTTGGTCTGTATAACTGTCATTTTTAAAAGGTACCGCTTTTCAGGTTCTTGTGTCAATGATCCGCCTTTGTTGGTTAACTCAGGTTCCCGCGACCCTTAACCCACCGCCAGGTATAGGATAGTAGTCACCCCCGCTCCGATCAGGGCATAGGGTATCTGTGTCCGCACGTGGTCCATATGGTCAGAGGCGGAGGCCATGGAGGAAATGATGGTGGTATCGGAGATAGGGGAGCAGTGGTCGCCGAAAACGCCCCCGCCCAGGACGGCCGCCAGGTACAGGGGCAGGGAGCCATCCAGGGCCGCCGCCAGAGGTACCGCAATCGGCACCATCAGGGCGAAGGTCCCCCAGGAGGTGCCGGTGGCAAAGGCCATCAGGCAGGCCAGCAGGAACAGGCCGACTACCGCTACCTTGCTCCCGGCCACGCCGCCGATGATATGGGCTACGTAATCGCCCGTGCCCAGCTCCCGCACCGTATTACCCAAAGCGAAGGCCAGAATAAGGAGGGCAACAACCGGGATCATTCCCCCCATGCCCCTGAATGAAAGGTCCAGGTAGGCTTGCCCTGACATCCGTCCCTGCCCGGAATTGCGACCAAATCGGGGGCGGACATTCAGGATACCCAGGACCGCCAGGCTGGCGATCACCGCCCACAAGACCGCCGTGGAGCCGGAGCTGGCCTGGATGATAGTCCACAGACCGCTCCCTTCCGGTGCGCTGGCCCAGCCGGTAATAATGATACCGGCCACAATGGCGATAATCATTGTCAGTACCGGCAGGACCAGATTGATGGGCTGGGGCTTGAGGCCCGTCAGAGTAGCCACTCCCAGAACGTCTTCTCCCACCAGGGGATGGGCACCATCAGCCATGAGTTTGCCCTCATCACGGGCACGTCGCTCGGCTCGCTTCATGGAACCCACCTCCCGGCCCGTCAGAATGGTAAGTAATACCAAAAGAATAGCTGCCATCGGGTAGAAATTCCAGACCAGGCTGGATAGCAGCACCGCTACGGGACTTTCCACCCCCTGCACCGCCAGCAGACCGATGACCATCGCCCCCCAGCCGTTGAAAGGCACCAGCATGCAGATGGGCGCGGAGGTGGAATCACAGATGTAGGCCAGCTTCTCCCGACTTACCCGGTAGCGATCCGTGAGGGGCCGCCCTACCGTACCTGCCACCAGCGCGGTAATGGAGCTCTCAATGGTAATGAGTACGCCCAGGAAAAAGGGCACCAGTTGTGCCTGGCGTCGGTCGGTGACCCAGCGCCGGTCACCTACCCACTGGACGAACCCCTCCACACCGCCGGTAGCGCTCATGAGAGTAAGTACGCTCCCTACCAGCAGGCTGTAGAGGATAATGCGGGTGTTGCTGCTGTCCTCAAAGACCGCCACGATGGCGGTAACAGTTGAGCCGATGGCCACCAGGGGGTTCCAATCATCCAGGACCCACCAGCCCATCCAGACGCCCAGCAGGAGGGCAGGATAGATTTGTTTCTTCCACAGGGCCAGTCCTAGAGCCGCCGCCGGTGGCAGGAGGGAGAGGATGCCGTAGTTTTCCATGCGGGGGAGCTTAGGTGTGGGAGATATCTAACCTGACCGTGGTTATCAGATAACGGGTAACCGGCGAGTAATAGTTAGAAAGGGATGTCGTCATTGCCGAAGGGCGGCGGTTCTTCATACATCGGCGGGCCACCCTGGACGATGTCACTGCCATAAGCCTCCATTGCCAGGCGGGTGATTTCCTCCTTCACTTCCGGTTCGGCGATAACGGTATCATAGTACTGCCCGTCACTGCCTCTCTGGCTGGGCATACCCACGAAGGGACCACTGGAGCCCTCGACAATTTTGAAGCCTTTAACCACCAGCCCTTCGTCGGTGCGAACGTCGAAGAAAGCCCGGATTTTACCCCACTGGCCTTTGTTGATGCGCTCAATCTGCATGTATGACTCCTCAAAATAGTGGGGTGAAGGTAGGGGCTAAAGGCGGGTGGAGGCAATCGGCCAATTGATCCCAACCACAAGCGGGAATAACCGGCCGCACAGCAGCCGTGACCCATGTCAACGCCCTAGTTAGGCTCAAGCGCCAATGAGCTAGTGAATCTTCCTCGCCGCGGGACCCTCCGCAGCGGCCCGCAAGCCGGTGACGGCACCCTCGGTACCAGAGTCAAAGGTAAGGGAGATATTGGCTGCCATGCTCAGGTGGTAGCCGGCGAAGTCGGTTGGAGAAGTAAGTAGGAATGGTATCGCCAACGTCTGCGCTTATCTGACCACCGCCACGGGCCTGCCGCTGAAGGCTAGATGATGATCTTCATCCGCTCCCATACCAGGCGTATCGCGCTGACGATATCCAGATCACTCACCTCTCCCAGCAGCTCCGCCGGGACGATTTTCACAATGAATTTTCCTCTTGAATGGACACTTTCACTCCCATCTCTTCCATATCCTCCAGCATCCGCACCGGGTCCACGGCGTGGGCCATGAAGTGCAGGCCCGGCTTGGCCGCGGACCCGTCTAGATACTGCCTGATGCAGGCCACGGTGGGGGCGGCCGTCAGGAAATAGCCATCTTCATGAGCGAGGCGCACCCGCAGGGTTCTGGCCCCGCCTTCATCCCCTCCACTGGCTTCCAGCTGCAATATGATGCCGTATGGTGGCCGGGAGAACGTCTCCATCCCCCAGAAAAGGAGACGACCTACTGGTCGGAGCGCCGCCCGGGGCCATAGCCGCAGAGCCAGCAGGCCGATCGGAAACAGCACCCAATCCACAAACCAGTTGAAGCCCGAGATGTAAAAGCCAGTGTCACGTAAGGTGGGGATCAACTCCGGAAGGGCGCGCATTTCTTCCAGCAACATGGGTACGGTATAGGCGCGGCCAATAGGCTCGCCGTAATCCATCCTGAGGAAGTCCTTCGTGCGCCACAGATTGGCCTTCCTCCATTGCCCGTTCCTATAGTGCACCAACTGGTAGTCAAGCATTTCGGACACGAACTCCGCAGCGGTGGCTTCACCCACCGAGAACGCGCCCCAATCGACCTTGAGAGCACAGCTTACCACCGCCTTCTCGAGGTTATCAATCTTGGTCGCGGCGTACCGAACCAGAGCCGCCGGCACACCAGGGTGAAAGCCACCGTCGGTGATAAAGCAGCGACCCGCCGCCTCAATCTCTCCCACCATTGACTTGAGGACCTCTACCTTGGCTGTAGAATACTGGATATCCAGATAATCGCTACCCGCCGACAAGGCCGCCGCAGCCACCGTCCGCACATATTGTGATGTACTCGAAGCCACCACCAACAAGTCCACGCCCACCAGGGCTCGATTCAATTCCACCTCATTGGAAGCGTCCACCTGGAGGGCCGATACCCGGATGTCTTCAAACTCAGTATTGAGCTGGGCCGAGGCTTCGACCGCCTTGGACTGGCTCCGTCCGGCCAGTGTCAACCGGGCATCAGTGTATTGGAGGCATAAGCGGGCAATGGCCAGTCCGGCATTGCCATAACCGCCCAGAATCAGAATAGATTTAACCGCCATCGAAGTTCCTTTTTTTATAACAAGTCAAAATCCTCCCCACTACCAGAGCAACCGACACATTGACGCCGGCTTCGCATGGGAGCTGGGATCAAAAAGTAACGGCAGTACTCACCCCCAGGCTAATATTTTATCACCAGTTTACCACTCGCCGCTTTACTGTCCCTATAAACCATCGCTAAGTTTGCAGGCTGTTTTTTTATTCAGGAGAACTAGTTATGAGCAAGTATGTCTATACTTTCGGCGCTGGCAAGGCCGAAGGTGCTGCCGACATGAGGGAACTTCTGGGCGGCAAGGGGGCCAATCTGGCCGAGATGGCCAGCATCGGCCTGCCTGTGCCCGCCGGATTTACCATCTCTACCGAAGTCTGCACCTATTTCAATGCCTATGACCGCAATTATCCAACTTCCCTGCAGGAGGAAGTCAATCAGGCAATTCAGTACACCGAGGAACTCATGGGCCGCCGCTTTGGTGATCCGGATAACCCGCTGCTCGTCTCGGTGCGATCCGGTGCTCGAGCCTCCATGCCCGGCATGATGGAGACGGTACTCAATATCGGGCTGACCTCCAAAACGCTGCCGGGGTTGGCCGCCCGCACCAATAACGAGCGCTCCGCCTGGGACTGCTACCGACGGCTCATCACCATGTACAGCGACGTGGTAATGGAAAAGGCTGCCGGAATCAGCCCCCCAGAAGGGCACGGCATTCGTCAGCAGCTGGACCAGCTGCTGGAAGCTGTGAAAAAGAAACAAAAATACGACTTCGACTATCAACTCACCATTTCCGATCTTAAAGAACTCACCGAGGCCTATAAGGCCAAGATTAAGGAAGTTCTAGGGGAAATCTTCCCCGACGAGCCTGTGGAGCAGCTCTGGGGCGCTATTGGGGCCGTGTTCGCTTCGTGGAACGGCAAGCGGGCCGTATCTTACCGCCGGATCGAGGGCATCCCCCATGACTGGGGCACGGCGGTCAACGTCCAGGCCATGGTATTCGGCAACCTGGGCGAGGACTCCGCTACGGGTGTCGGCTTTACCCGCAACCCGGCCACCGGTGAGGATGCCTTCTTCGGCGAGTGGCTGCCCAACGCCCAGGGCGAGGATGTGGTAGCCGGCATTCGTACGCCTAATCCGCTCAACGAGGCCAGCCGCAACGAGGGCAACACCCTGCCCTCCCTGGAGCATCTCACGCCGCAACTATATAGGGAACTGGCGGACTACCGGGAGACACTGGAAGAACATTATACCGACATGCAGGACCTGGAGTTCACCATCGAGAGTGGGAAGCTCTACATGCTCCAGACCCGGACCGGCAAGCGTAATGGAATGGCCGCTCTGCGTATGGCGGTGGAAATGTTCCAGCAAGGGCTGATCGATAAAACCACCGCCATTCAGCGCGTGAAACCCAGCCAGCTGGATGAGCTGCTGCATCCCATGGTAGATCCAGAGGTGGAGCGCTCCCGGCGGCCGCTGGCCAAGGGCCTGCCGGCCGGCCCCGGCGGCGCCACCGGCAAAATCGTACTCACACCCGACAAGGCGGAAGAAATGGCCGGAGAGGGTGAGAAGGTCATCCTGGTGCGCACCGAAACCAGCCCTGAAGACGTACACGGTATGCATGCCGCCGAGGCGATCCTCACCTCTCGGGGCGGTATGACCAGCCACGCCGCCCTGGTGGCCCGGGGATGGGGCAAATGCTGCATCGTTGGCTGTCAGGCACTGGAAATTGACGCCGACCAGGGAGAGGTTCGGGTTGACAGCACCAGCCTGCACGAGGGGGATGTCATCACCCTGAACGGTACCAAGGGACTGGTCTACGAGGGGGAACTGCCCCTCATCGCCATTGACCCGGCCAAAAACGAGAACCTCAAGACCTTTCTGGAGTGGTGCGATGAGATTCGCACCCTGGGCATCCGGGCCAATGCCGATCGCCCGGAGGACGCCGAGCAGGCGCGGCGTCTGGGGGCCGAAGGCATCGGGCTGGCCCGCACCGAACATATGTTCTTCGAGCCCGAGCGCATCCAGTTCGTGCGCCAGATGATCCTGGCGGACAACGCCGAACAGCGGCGCCAGGCCATCATGCAGCTGCTACCGTTCCAGAAGCAGGACTTCCGCGGCATCTTCCTGGCTATGGAGGGCCTGCCGGTGACCATCCGACTGCTGGACCCACCCCTCCATGAATTCGTCCCCCACGAAAAGATCCACCAGATCAAGCTGGCCGCCGACATGGGACGCACGCCGGAGGAGATCCGTGCCCGTGTTGAGGCACTCGAAGAGTTCAATCCCATGCTGGGGCACCGGGGCTGCCGACTGGGGATCAGCTATCCCGAGATTACCGAAATGCAGGCCCGCGCCATGCTGGAGGCCGCCGCAGAACTGATCCTGGAAGGCAAAGATGCCCGGCCCGAAATCATGGTCCCGCTGGTAGGCCACTTCAAGGAACTGGCGCACCAGCGGGAGATCATCGAGAAGGTCTACGATGAGGTGCGTCAATCCATCGGTGAGATTCCCCACCTATCGATCGGCACCATGATCGAGGTGCCCCGGGGCGCGGTAACTGCCGATGAGATCGCCAAGGTAGCCGATTTCTTCAGCTTCGGCACCAATGATTTGACCCAGATGGGCTGCGGCTTTTCCCGGGATGACTCCGGCTCGTTCCTGCCCCACTACCTGCAGGTGGGTATTTACCCGGAAGATCCCTTCCAGAGCCTTGACCGCACCGGCGTGGGCGAACTGGTACGCATTGCCGTTGAGAAAGGACGGCGAGTAAAGCCGGAACTTAAGCTGGGCGTCTGCGGTGAGCACGGCGGCGACCCGGCCTCGATCCACTTCTTCCACCAGGTAGGCCTGAACTACGTAAGCTGCTCGCCGTTCCGGGTGCCGGTGGCCCGCCTGGCAGCCGCCCAGGCGGCGCTGGAGCACGGAAGTACTGAATAGACCAGGCCAGTTTCGAGCTCCCGTATCAGGAATAGGTGCCGGCCTATCGTGCCCGGGAAGTCTCTCACTTATTAGCGGTCGTTAAAAGCAGGCCGGGAAAATCACCCGGCCCGCTGAATTATAAAAACAGGCGGAAAAAGCGCTGCGCCTTACTCCACCATCTCCCCGCTCAGGATATCAGCCAGGCTGATCTGCCCCTCCGCCTGCAGCTTGCGGACCTGCTCCATGATCTTGCGCCGGGCTTCGGTAACCTCCCGCTTGGAAAGGGGTACCTCCACCGGCTCGTACATGGCCTGCTTCTTCTGAGGCAGTACCTTAAGGGCCCCTTCTACCGTCTCCTCAGCAATTCCCTTGACGGCGCGCGCGAGATCATCCAGCTCCACTACGTTGAGGATATCCCGCAGGATGGTGTCCGGGAGCTGGAAAATATCTTCGAAGGTAAGGTAGTGGCGCTTGACCTCCTTGTAGAGGTCGGGATTGTCCTGGCTGAGCTTCTCCATAAACAGATCGGCCTGATCCAATGACATCTTGCTCAACATGCCGGCCAGCTTCTCGCCGCCGCCACGCTCGAACTCCGACGCCTTAGGCAGGAAGCGCGCCTTGCCCTTCAGGTCACTCGCGATAGTTGCCACCGCCTCAAGATTCATAGCGTCGGAATCGCCCAGCTCCATGAGGGCCTCGATGCGCTGACTGGGATCAAGACGGTTGTAAATCTTCAACTGGCGCTCAGCATCCAGCTGGGCGAGAACAATGCCCTGGATAGCCGGGGGCTCGGCGAGGACCAGATAGGCCACCTGCTCATCCGACAACTTCTCCAGGAAGGCAAACGGTTTGCGCACCTCGCCGGTGGATTCCTTGAACTTCTCGGTCATGAAACTGAAATAGAACTCTTCCAGCACCGCCTTTTTGACCTTAAAGGGCACACTGGTCAGCTCCCGCGCTCGAACCCGGACCCGGCGCATGTCGGTGTCGCTGAGCTCCTTGAAGATAGTCACCGCTAGACCATCGCCCAGCACCTGGAACAGGATCGCGGACTTATCGAGGCCCGATAAACCGGCATATTCCATACTTAGGACTCCTCTTGACCTTCGGCCTCGGCAACCTCCGGTGCCTTAGCTTCAATACTTCCGGCCGCTTCCGGTGCCACCTCCTGCTGGAGCCAGTCACTAAGGATCCGGGTAGCTGATTCCGGACGGCCAACACTCATAGAGACGACCGACTGCCGCATAGACTTGATTTCGGAGCGCAACACCTCGGGATCCTCTTCCACCTGGCTCGGGACCGGTTCCGCTGTCGTGGCAGGGCTCACTTTGGTGGCTTCAGGGATTGTTGCCTCCTCGGCTACCGGCGCAGCCTCCTCTTTCACCGGCGGGGCCGGCGCAACTTTCGCTTTCTCAGGCTTGGCTTCCTCCTCAACAGCTTCCTCCGGCTTGGCCTTCCTTTTAGGCCTCGCTGGTGGAGCAGCACGAGGCACTGGTCGGCGACGGAGATAGGGCGGCGGCACGGGCCCTGGATAGACCATGCCCACAGGTGCCGCCTGAGCACGGCTTCGGGAAGCAACCAAAATCACCGTCACAACAACCAGGACCACTAATAGGATCACACCCAGTAGTAATAGCAGGTTGCTGCCACTCAAGCCAGCAAAACCCTGCGCCGGGGGCGGTTCACGAGCGAAGGCCGCCTCAATCTGGGCCTGGAGACGCTCCTTCTCGGCCGCAAAGGCTACCCGCATGGCAGCCAGGGAATCTTCCAGGGAAGCAGCCTGAAACGATACAATATCCTGTTCATCCTGAGGGAGCCTGCCAGAGACGAGCTCCTTACGCAATTCGTCGATCTGGTTGAGGAGCGCTTCCTGGAGCCTGGCGTTCTGCTCCTCACGCTGCTGCTGCAGGAAAATGAGGTCCTTGGCCCGTTCATTCTGGACCTGGGCCAGGTCCGCCAGCGCCTGTTTGCGTTCTTCCTCGGACCGCTGCAGATACTCCAGCTCCCGCTTACGCAGCTCCTTCATGAGTTCTTCGTTACGGGCCTGAGCCTCCCTGAGCTTTTCCTCTAAGGCTTTGGCCTGTTCGATTTGAATCTGGGTAACAGGTGCTTCAGCGACAGCCATTTCCGGTAAAGGCCGGCGGTCTTTGAACGAGGCGGTGGTAATAGATAGTACATCACCGCGGTCCCGGTCAAAACGGGAGGCAATCAGCGCCACCTGGCGTACGTTTTCAATCGTCTGGGGCGAGACACCATCCTCCAGGATAATATTGACGGCCAGAGACTTGATGTTGGGCAGGCCGCCGGTGGTTTCAGTGGTCGTCCCGGTGATCTCCGCCGCCTCCGCTCCCGGTTCACCTTCTATGAGGGCCTCATCGGCTGCCTCTTCTTCCAGGGGGCGCACCGGTTCACCGATTTCAGTGGTTATATCAGGGAAACCTGGAATGGGAAAAGGATTAACGACCGTTCGCGGGGCACGTTCTGCCTCAGCGCCTGGAGCAGCGCCTTCCGGCTGGGCCGCCTCGCCTTTAATTAAGCGACCGTCAGGGGTGCGATAGACCGTCTCCACCTGCCGGGCCGGGGTAAAGGCCAGCTCAACTTTGACGTCAACGACAAACTGAGACTCGTCCAGGATCTTGGCTATGGCGTTGGTGATCCGCTGCTGGATGGTATTTTCCAGCAGCAGCTTCTGAGACAAGTAGCCCGCTTCCTGGCTTCTAATCAGGGTGGTGCTCCCTGCCAGGATCAACAGGGTGACTGTGAATAATGCGGTGCGCAGACGCATCAGGTGCTCCTATGATTGTTAGCCGACCGAGAGGAAGGTGATTTCCACCCGCCGATTCTGGGCCTGAAGTTCGGGGGTGCTATTGCCTGCCCTCACCATCTCTTCGGTCACGCCATACCGGGTCTGCTGCCAGCTGGTGCCATAGGGGATCCGATCGGCAAAGCCGACAGCGCGGAGTTTGCCCCCCGGTACTCCTTTTTCGATACAGTACCTGACCACCCGTGCCGCCCGGGCTGCTGACAGCTCCCAATTGGTGGGATAGCGAGCAGCAATCTCGCCAATCGTGGGTAGGTTGTCTGTATGTCCTTCCACAGCGATTGGAAACTTGTTGCCTTGGTCCATCATGATCGGAATGACGGCATCCAGGAAGGGGTAAATGGCGGGCTTGAGTTCAGCTTCGCCGATATCAAATGCAAATCGGCTGTCAATGGTGATACTGGTTCCCTTGGGGCTGTGGGTAACCTGAGCAAACTCCTGCATTCGCGTTTGGTCAATAGCCGTAAGCACTTCCTGGCGGATCTGGCTCTGCGTCTTGATGGCCACTCTCGTCTCTTTCGCCTTCCCTGCGAGATTGGCCTCCATCGAGGCGGCCATGTCAGCAATCTTCACCGGGTCCAGCGTCGACATGGAGAACAATAGCACAAAAAAGGTCATCAACAGGGTCATCATGTCGGCAAAAGTCGCAAAGTACTCCGGCAGGCCCTCATCTTCTCTTGGTTTGATTGGCATGATTTAGTTCTAGGCTCCTCCTCCCGGTTCCATCTTCTTCCACTCTCTTGGTGGAATAAACGAATTTATTTTTTCGCGCACGATCAGGGGATGCTTCTTCATCTGGAGCAGGCAGACCCCTTCCGTGATCATATTCTGCATGGCGCTTTTGCTGCTGATCTGGCTGGTTAGTTTTTCAGACATGGGCAAGAAGAACAGGTTGGCCAGCAAAGCCCCATAGAAGGTGGTAATCAAGGCCGTAGCCATGCCGCCCCCGACCTGGGCGGCTACGTCTTCAGTCCCCCCAGCACCCATACCCTTGAGCATATAGACCAAACCTATCAGGGTGCCAATAATCCCAAAAGCGGGAGAAAACTTGCCCATAGCCTTGAATAAACTGGCTTCCGTGCGCTCCCGATCCTCACGATATTCAACCCGGGTTCCCAGGATATCCCGGATCTCCTCCACAGAATAGCCATCCACGACCATCTGTAGTCCATCTTTAAGGAACGGGTTGCCGACCCGAACGAGGGCGTCTTCCAGATCCTTGGGACCCTTCCGCGCGACACCACTCATATCGACAATCTCATCCACCAACGGTCCCAGCTCCAATTTCCCACCTTTGAACACTGCTCGCAAGATTGTGAGCAGGCGCAGAACCTCTTTAAGTGGGAACGCGATGGCCGTAGCCGCCAACGTACCACCCAAGACAATCATGATCGAGCGATAATCCACAAATACATTGGGATTGGTACCCTGTGCGACTCCCTGCATAAAAATGGCACCGCCTACCAGGCCAACGCCGATCAAGACACCAATTATGGTTGCGAAATCCATACGATCCTATCACTGTTGTTTGAGAGATGTAGTCTTCAGGCGATTCTCCTTCAGCGCCCGGAGAATATTACGGACATCGTCGTACTCCGGGTCAATCTTCAGTGCCAGGTTCCAGTTGATCGTGGCACGCTGGACATCGCCCAATTTGAAATATATCGAGCCGCGACGTGCATATGCAATGGCTAGATCAGGATTCAGCTGGATCGCCATCTCGATTTCCTGGAGCGCATCGCGATAGTTTCCCTTCCAGAAATGATTTTGCGAGGCTGAAAGGTGCCGCATGGTATAATTCATATTGGATTTCATCATCTGGATGCGCAGGAACATGCTACGCACCGAATCCGCCAGGAACACGCGTTGCTGCTCAAGCAGGGCTATCTGGCTGTGCAGGTTATCAACCTCGAAGTCGGCCATGCGTAACGAATCGCGGAGAGATGCCAGTAGAAAGTCCGCTGCCTGGAGGGTGGAATCCATCTGGCGCGCCAGGAGCCCTTCTTCCTCTATTTCGGGCGCCACCCGGGGCCCCATAGCAGCTACCTCCTCCACTTCGCGCGCTGCCGGTTTCTTCTCGAGACGAGGCACTGCCAGCTCCAGCCCTACCACCATGGCCGGCGCATCAGGGGTAAGGGCCACACCCTCCTCCTGACCGCCAAAATCCGGCAAGCTTTCAACGTGGACAAAACCGATCTGGAGACGGTAATCGGTGGTGATGGGAATCCGGATACCGACATTCACCCCGCGACCATCAAATTCACCGATCACATCCAGACCACCGCGACTGGCAAACAGGGGTGTCTTTAACAGAAAACCGGCGTAGACGCCCAGTGTTAGCTGGGTGGCAGATTCAGGCTCGGAATCACCGGTTTCAAATCCGCCAGTGGTATCTTCTTCCGCTGCCGTGGCACCCGCCAGGGCTCCCGTGCCGAAGCCCATGTAGGAATTCAATAAATAGCCACCGATGGTCTGCTCGCTGGAAATGACGCCGATAAACGAGAGCAGATCAGGGTCCATACTCAGCCCGCCGTCGGACTGACTGAGAACAATGTCCTGCAAACCGACCGAGAAACTGATATTGCCATAAGCCCATAACCGCTGCTGCAGGTGAAAACCGACCTCAAGAGTGGTATCAAGCGTCGACACAGACGACATACCCAGGCGGAGATTCTTGGAAATCTCGGAATCAAAGTAGACGCCTGAGGCACTATTATAAGGTGACAGGTTCACCACTTCAGACACAAAGCCAGCGCTGAACAGGTAGGGCGAGCGGATAACGGAACTCATCGGAACCCGCATCATGGGACCCGGTCGGCTGTAGGACAGGCGCGAAATTCCCTGCACCGGCTCCCACCCCAGGGCTACCAGGGCGGCAATAATTATTAAAGATTTGACACGTGATACTCGAATCATACGAAAATTTAAAGGTTGTTCAATTCTTTAATGGTTAGCTCGGCCAAGCGATAGTACTCGCTGGACGGATACTGATCGATGATAGCCTGGAAGCGAGCGAGTGCTTCCTGGGGCTTGTTCTGTCGCAAGAATATGAGCCCCTGGAGAATGATTGCAT
>JBGVTM010000013.1 GCA_041862535.1 Candidatus Neomarinimicrobiota bacterium
GGAGGCGCAGCCGCAGAGGAGCAGAAGGGCGAGGGATGGTACAGCGCTTCTGTATTTCATGATGGCGAGCCTAAATCGGCAACGCCCTGACCCGCACGCGGAACTCAGCCACCGTAACCAGTGCTCCTACCTGCAGGTCAGCCTCGATTTCTGACAGCCTGCTCTGTAGAATCCGATTAATCCGCGCCGTTTCGGGATTTTCAAGCCGGAAGGTTACGACCGATGGTTTATCCCATGCCCTTTGTGCCATAAGGCCGCCAAAATCCAAGTCCATGGTAAGGATCACCATGTCGTGCTGGCGGGCATAGTCTACGGTTTCCATATCCTCAGCCCCGGCCATGCCCAGATCAGCCAGTCGAATGGCTTCATGCCCATGGCTCTTCAGGAAGTCAACCGTTTTGGGCGAGATGGGCATATCAGCCAGGAATTTCACGCTCGGTCTCAGCCCATGACTGGGTAGGTTTTTTCGGTGGTCACCCAGGCGGCGAACTCAAGGGCTTGCCGGATGTCTTCCTTCTCAAGTTCGGGGTAGTCTGAGATAATTTCATCGGGGGTCTTTCCGGCAGAGACCAGTTTCACGATTAGCGAAACGGGAATCCGCAGGCCCCGGATGCAGGGTTGGCCCTGAAAGACCTTGGGATCAACGGTAATGCGGTCCAGCTTCGGCACGTGTTTCCTCTTTCAGTTATTTCCCGCTGATTATTTCCTCGCTGTCAGCCCATAAATTAAACTTACTTAGTTTATCCGCAGATCGCTATTCAGAACTCTCCCCTATCACTTCGTGATGCCCCTTCCCTTTAAAGGGAGCAGGTGTCGCGGAATGACCTGGATTGGTTCACGGCAGCCCCTTCCCTTCGCCAAGCTCAGGGTAAACTCGACTCAGGGCAAGCCCGAGATATCAATAACCAGCAAGCTGGTGCTCTCCGCCGCATAGGCATAACTGTCAGCAATGAAAACGCTACGGACGACAGTGTACAGCGTATTGTAGGAACCAGCCAAAGCGGATGTGGCCGGATTGGAAACATTGATAATCTGGAGACCCTGGCCATAATCGGCCACATACGCGTAGTCACCGGAGACGAAGACATTAACGGCTTCACCTGGCGTGTCGCAGGATCCGGCTAAGGTGGGGCTGGCTGGGTTGGAAACATCAATAATTTGAAGGCCACCATAATCATAATCGGCCACATAAGCATAGCTGCCAGAGACAAAAACACCTATAGCATTGCCTGGCGTGTCGTAGTATCCGGCCAGTGTGGGGCTGGCCGGATTGGAAATATCGATAATCCGAAGGCCACTTTGCCCGTCCGCCACATAGGCATAGCTACCCGAGACAAATACGTCGAACCCACGGCCTGACCTGCTAGAGCCAGCCAGGGCGGGGGCGGCCGGATTGGAAATGTCTATGATCTCAAGACGGCCATAATCGGCTATATAGGCATAGTTGCCAGCGACAAAAACGCCATTGGAGTACCCGGGGGTGTCGTAGTATCCGGCCAGGGTGGGGCTGGCTGGATCAGTAATATCGATGATCCGAAGACCGGCCGCATAACTTGCCAAGTAGGCGTAGTTGCCAGCGATAAAAACCTCGAAGCCCATGTCTGGCAGGGGATAGGACCCGGCCAGGGTGGGGCTGGCCGGGTTGGAAATATCGATAATCTGAAGACTGCTATCGCGGGAAGCCACATAGGCATAGTCCCCGGCGATAAAGACATCCTCGGGTCTGTCAGGTGGTTCGTAGGAACCTATAAGAATGGTATTCCAATAGTGGGTCATTGTAAAGTCATTATTAGAAATATCAGAATAATAGGTGCTTTTGCTGGCTACCCTCACCCGGCAGGCCGTTTTAGTTTCGGACAGCGTAGGCAGGGCCCAGGTGTACGAACCACTATTTGGGGTTTTATCGGTGATGGAATTCCAGCTCCAGCTGGCACCTCCGTAGAGGGAATAGTCCAGGCTGACCGATGTGCCCACGTTTCCACTAATATCCCAGGTTACAGTTTGGGTGGATTGTGCCGGCCATATTTCTCCGCCGTTGGGTGAGGTGATCCTGAAACCGAGCGAAAGGATCATATCCCGCTCGGTGTCGCTCCAGTTCCCCGCCCGGTCATGAGCCACAACCTTCAGCGTCTGGGGTATGCCTCCCAGGTCTGTGAGGTCAAAGTTCCTGGCGAAAGGCTCTTTGGCAAAGATGTGGGCGGACTCATCGTCGAAGAAGATTTCCACCTTTTCAACCTGGCGATTGTCAGTCACCTTGAGCTCGATAGGCAGGGTGCCGAAGTAGGAAGCCCATTTCTCCGGTTTGATAATCTCGATCCTGGGTGGTTCAATATCGAAGAGGTAGTCACAGTTGAAGGGTGTGAGGAATACCAGAAGGATAATGAGCAGGCCTCTGGGCAGGAACTTCCCTGTTGTCACGCCATTGTTCCTACGTTATGTCACCAAGTTATAAAGATATGCAAAATTAAAGCTATTGGACTTGACAAAACTGCTGCAAGGATACATAAGATATTGATGGAAGTCAACTCCAATGATGATTATCGAGTGATCCGTCAGCCGACGGATTGGTCTCTGACTGCGCCTCGGCAAGCTCAGGGTAAACTCGGCTCAGGGCAAGCCCCTTCGGCGAGCTCAGGGCAGGCACTCATGCGGTCATTGCTGACGGCTGACTGGTAACGTAAGTTTCGCCCCTATGCACAAGGCACGCCGACAGGCTAGCTCCCGGGTGGCTGATTTTCTGGCCCATCCCCGCAGGGCGCTGTGGACACTCAGTCTGCCCATCCTGGGAGGGCAAGTGATCCACACGTTCTATTCCATCGTGGACATGATTTTCGTAGGTTGGGTGGGGCCGGATGCCGTGACCGCCCTGGCCTTCAATGTGCCGTTGGTATTTTTTGCCATGGGTATGACCATGGGACTCTCGTCGGGGGTAACGGCGGTGGTGGCCCAGGCCCTTGGTGGCCGGGATAAGGCCCGGGCGGACAACACCGCTGAGCATGCCGTGGTACTGGGACTGGCCATTGGTGCGCCGCTGGTCGTTATCGGTCTCACGTGGGGGCCGCAGCTGCTGTCTGTGCTGGGTGCCCGCGGAGATGTCTCCGTTCTGGCCTGGTCCTATTTCCAGGTGATCTGCTGGGGGATGATTTTTTCAACGCTGTCGGCCTTTTTCCGGGGAATTCTGGCCGGTGAGGGCGATACGCTGCGTCCCATGCTGATCATGGGCATGGGAATGGTGCTGAATATTATCCTCGACCCGGTATTCATTTTTGCATTCGGTCTGGGAGTGCGCGGGGCGGCGTACGCGACGGTGATCAGCCAGTTGATCGTCTTCAGCACCTTTGTTTACCTGATTTTCCTGCGCCGGTCCACTTTCGTTCAGTTCCGCCTGCGCTACTTCCAGTTCAAGACCGCCATCCTGGTGGCCATTTTCCAAATCGGCGTCCCGGCTTCCATTTCCTTTGTCTTTATGTCTATGGGACAGGGGATATATAATAAGATTCTCAGCAGCTTTTCGCAGTATGCCGTGGCTGCCTACCAGATCGCAGGCCGGGTGGAGATGATCTACTTCATGCCGGTTATTGCCATTGCTACCGGGGTTGTGACTTTGGCGGGTATGTTTTACGGTGCCGGTGAATATGGCCGGCTGCGCGAGATCGTCCGTTATGCTATCCAGTGGGCGGTGGTGATCGGGCTGGTGGCAGTGGTGTTGATTTACCCTTCCGCACCCGTCATTATGCAGATTTTCAAACCCAGCGATGAGATCCTGGCTTATGGTGTGAACTACCTGCGCATCATAGTGCTCATTTTTCCTTTCGTGCCCATCGGCGTTATCAGCGGCCGGGTGATGCAGGGGCTCGGGAAGGGACTGCCGTTCATGGTGCTTTCCTTTCTGCGGGTCATAGCCATCGGCACACCTCTGGCGGCGATATTCACCTATGTGTTCGAGAAGCCTATTGAATGGGTCTGGTTCGCAATGATCAGCGGCGGGCTGGTATCGATGGTGGTGGGCTTGATCTGGCTGGGTGCCAGCCTGCGCCAGGCCGAGCGCCGGCCCCGACCGGATAAGGTGCTTAAGGAAGCCCCTGAGCCGGCCTTGAAAGGCGCGGCTTAGCTCCCCTCAGTTCACCAGCTCCGGTACCATCATCCAGCGTAGCGACCAGGCACCAACCTCATCCCGCCGCAGGCAGACTACCCCACCCATCTGGAATTGCACCACGGTCCGCTCGTCATTTTGAATTAACAGGCGGGCGGCCAGTTTGCTCATATGCGGCAGGTGGCCGACCAGCATCAGGTCTTCATCGGTTTCGGCCAGGCGGCCGGCCCAGATGGCGGGGTCGTCCAGGGGGCTGAGACCGTCGGTGGCAGTGACACTGCCGGGGTGCAGGTGTTCGGCCAGGGTCTCGGCGGTCTGTTGGGCGCGGAGCTTGCCGCTGTGCAGGATGAGGCCAACCCGCACCGCACTATGCTCGGAGAGGAAGGCCGCCACCTTCCGGATGTCGGCCTGACCTTTATCGGAGAGGGGCCGCCCCGGGTCCTCCTCCTTGGGTCTGGCATCGGCGTGCTGGACGAGGTAGAGGTGCATGGATAGTTTCATGATAACAATTCGTGGTTACAATATAGGAATTCGATTCCCTAGCGCACGGTCTTTTAAGAATTATTTTTGCCTTCCCGTATGTTGCTGGTCGTGATGAAACATCGGCCAGGGGGAGTCGGTCAAATAGCCTGAGCCTGTTATGGCATAAAGTTTTTTATCCCAGGAACCGACATAGATGGTTCCATCCAGGCCTATGGTTGGCGAAGAATACACATGACGTCCAGTTAAAAACTCCCACTGCTTTGTCCCATCAGGATTTATGGCACGAATGCTGCCATTACCAGATGTATAATAAGAGCGAAAGCCAACATAGATTGTGCCATCTGAACCTATAGCCGGTGAAGATTGAGAAATATAACTACCAGTATAGAATCCCCACTTCTCCGTGCCATTAGGATTTATGGCATAAAGTATACCATGAAGAGAGCCAACATAGATTGTGCCATCTATACCTATAGCCGGTGAAGAGGACAATACCCTAACACCAGTAAAAAACTCCCATTTCTTTGTCCCATCAGGATTTATGGCATAAAGTATACCATCATTGGAGCCTATATAGACGGTTCCATCTGAACCTATGGCTGGTGAAGAGTAGACATAATCACCAGTCAAGAACTCCCACTTCTTGGTCCCATCGGGATTAACGGCATAAAGTTTATAATCAATAGAGCCGACGTAGATTGTACCATCGGAACCTACGGCTGGTGAAGAGCTAACGTTACCACCCGTCAAAAATTCCCACTTCTTGGTCCCATCGGGATTAACGGCATAAAGTTTATCATCAATAGAGCCGACGTAGATGGTTCCATCTGCGCCGATGGCTGGTGAAGAACTAACGTTACCACCCGTTAAAAACTCCCACTTCTTGGTCCCATCGGGATTAACGGCATAAAGTTTATCATCAAAAGAGCCAACATAGATTGTGCCATCAGAACCTATTGCCGGTGAAGACTCCACAGCGCCACCAGTTAAGAACTCCCATTTAGCATTAATTACAGCAACTGTATTCTCGTCATTTGCTGTCTGGTCAGCGGTGTCATAAACAATAACCTCAATTGTGTACGTACCATTGTCGTATTGTTTTGTATCCCATGAATAACTGTATGGTGAAGATGTATCAGTATATATAAGATTCTCATTAATATAAAACTCTACTTTGCTTATTGGGTTGGGAGCATCAACGTCAGTCGTAATATCGATATTACCTGAAACATCCGCGCCATCATAAGGGTATGTTATAGAAATTGATAGTTTATTATCTACTATAACTGTAAGCTGGTCATTAGCCGTATGGCCTGCCTTGTCATAGCCAACAACCTTGATTGTATAGGAACCGTTATCGTATTGATTTGTATCCCAGGAATAGCTGTAAGGTGTAGAAATGTCAGTATAAGTGAGGGAATCATCAATATAGAATTCCACTTTTTTTATGCCATTAATAGACATAATGTTAGTTTTAATATCAATTGTTCCTGAAACAATTGAATCAGCGGGAGGAGATGTGATATTTACTATTATTATTCCTTTATTCGCCTCCCAGGTACCCGTGGAGAATAGTGAGCCAGATCCCATTATGAGATTACCGCCACAAAAGAAAGAAAAACTTCCAGAGAATCCATCGTATTCTCCATGTGCTGTGCTATCCGACGAAAAAGCGCCGCTTAATACCGTGGAAACATCTCCGCCTGGATAACGGATTCTAGCAGCGAAGCTGTCCTTCTCAATTGCGGCAGTCATACTGGATAGAAAATCGGCTCTACACCAGGTGCCATATCCCGCCGACATACTTATGCGAGCGACAAGGCTGTCGATGACACCTGCTCCAGTGACACGAAAGGAGACTGGAAGATCTTGGCTTGTCATGCCCAACCAGAATCCGGCAAACCGGGTTGGATCATACTCATCAGTCGTGTCATCCTCATCAGCGGGGGGCTCAGTCAGATCACAGCCCACCATCAGGCAGAGATATAATAGAATTAAAAGGCCTGTCCTCAGGTAAATGGCTTTTTTTATGATACCCCCCTTTTTATACTGATTTGCGAAAAAGAATATCTTCAACCTATCGAATTTTACACCATGTGCCAAACAAGGCCCCTGGCACCTCATACAATAAATCTGCAATTATCTTTGTTAACGGGATGAGCTGATTCTTTATAATTCTATATTAAGCCCTATTCTATTTGCATGACCTTTCCTTTGCTGACAGCTCAAGGGCAATATGCTGCCAGCCTTATGCGTGCAGGAATCAATTGATTATATTTTTTTCGATATCACAGCAGATGATAGGCAATGATGTGAAGTGAAGCTAGGGCTATGTCCTTTGAAAATCAATGAATAAGGAATAATGGGGGAAAGTAGATACTGTATCAACCGCGCCCTTGAGCTGGGTGCTTTCCGTTATAAAGGTGGCACGTCCTCCCTGCTGCCAATTCCAGGTGTGGCACGTCTGCGTGCTGGACGAGGTAGAGGTTCACTTGCGATACACCTCCTTCCGGTGTCCCACTTTTACAATCAGGACTGTGTGCTGCTCATCATCCACCGCGTAGACGATCCGGTAGGGTCCCTGCCGCAGCCGGTAGCATTCCTGGCGTGCGAGTTTTTCGCATCCTTTCGGCCGGGGGTCTTCGGCTAACTCCCGGATTCGCTGCACAACCCTCCGGCGGACCCTTTTGCCATCAATCAGCTCGATTTCCTTGACGGCAGAGGGTTTTATAAGCAGCTCATATCCGGCCACTGCGCCTCAGGTCTTTCAGTACATCCTCGAAGCGCAGGTTCGGCTCGCCTGCGCGCTCATCAAATGCGGCCAGGTCCTCCAGTTCCTCGGCCAGGCTCAGCCGCAGCGCCTCATTCACCAGGTCCGAGATGGAGCGATCCGTTTCGGCGGCCTTGAGCCGCAGGGCTTTGTGGAGTCGGCTATCCAAGTAAATGGTTGTTCGTTTGACGTCAGTGCCCACCGCCCTTGAATATAACATTATGGCGTTATAATGTCAAGCATTATAACATCATGGTGTCATAGCAGAGGCTTCAGGCAACACCTCACTCCAGCGAGACCTCCGTCAGGGCGTATTCCTCAAAATAGTCGGAATAGCCCATTTTGTTGCCGTATTCATCCATCCATACTGAGCCGGTGAGGGTGATTTCCCGGTATACCAGCCCCTCGGGCGCGATGTAGTCAAACACGGTGATATCCTCATCCCACTGCTCGTCTTCGTCAAAGTCGTACAGCCATTGGATCTTGTAGCAGGAGAACTCACCGGCGGGGGCCTGAAAATCTTCCTCGGCCAGAACCTGCTTGTCAATGCGCCAGGGATTTTCGGCTTCTCGGAAGGTCCAGATCGCACCGACTTTCAGCGGATACTGCAACACTTTCACTGGCGGGTCCTCGAAATAGATGCTGTCATTCATGACGAAGCGAAGGGGGAGGGCCGCCTGGAGGTAAGCAGATAATTCCCGCACACTGCCGAAAGTCCTGCCCTTGAATAGGATTCTACCACTCGTTTGGGTCTTGGGAAGAACAAGTAGACCGCCCGGTTCATAGGCATAGAGGTAGAGGCCCTCATCGGTGTTGTTATAATAATCGACCCCGGAATGAGTATAGGGGCCGGCGTTTTCTTCCGAATAAAGAGCGTACGCCTTGTGGTCCTCCCGGAGGGTTACCTTGCCAGTGATGACGACCGAAACGTCAGAAGTATAGGTGGAGGTATCTGTGTAAACCGGCGTTTCCGTGCTGTCCTGGTAGAAGTAGAGGCTACATTGTCGGGTGTATTCCCAGGTATTACCGACGGCGAGGGGATAGATCTGGCCGGGGTTGTCGGTTTCCGGGTCGCAAGAAAGGCCCGCGAAGGCCACCAGGGCCAGGAGGGCGACGGGATAGAAATACCTTAACATAATGTTTCCATTCTCATTGGATTCACAGCACGCTTCCCAGGAAGAACAGGATGGCCACCGCTGTCTTCACGTAGGGGCAGAGTTTCATTGGTAGGAGGGCGGTACGTGCGCCGGTGAGCTGCGACAATAAGGCCATGACCACCAGCATGGCATTGACGACTGGACAGTAGCGAGTCAGGGAATTTGGGCAGAGTTCCATTCATATTTCATTCCCAGCAATCGAATGAGGTGCTGTCTGTCGTAAAGGCTATCGATTGATCTGAGGATTCTCGCACCCAGATTTTTAGATAAACTTCTGCATTGCATGGCGGTTCAAACGGGCGCGTGTTCATACTGATCTTCATCAACCTGACCGTATCCAACTCGCCCGGCTCCAGGTGGCCATCCCAGTCTGGAGTGTCCCAGAGGGTGGTCAACTGTATTTCTCCCAGCAATTCACCGGTGGAATCGATATAGACGGTCGCATTGGGTACGTACAGGCCGTCAAAGGTCTGATCGCAGCTGGTGTTCTGGATCTCCATATCGAGATGGCATCTAACAGGATCGGGGGGAATCACCGGCCCCAGATTAGCCCATATCGAGACACTCAGGAACCGTAACTCCAGATTCTCCAGGCTGGCTACCGGTGCTGATTCTTGCTCACATGCAATGCTGACAATAAATAGCAGCACAACCGGGACACAGAAGAGCTTAATCCGCTCTATCATAGCTAAGACCATTACTTACAGCATACTCCCCAGGAAGAACAGGATGGCCACCGTCGTTTTCACGTAGGGGCAGAGTTTCATGGGCAGGAGGGTGGTGCGCGCGCCGGTGAGCTGCGACAGGAGGGCCATGACCACCAGCATGGCGGCGGAGGTCTGGTAGACGATGATGGCGATGTGGTTCCGGGACCAGCCCAATAGGGTCACCAGGGATACCAGCAGGCCGATGAAGATGAAGGTCAGCCCCTCGGCGATCCACTCCATGGTGATGATACGAGTGTTGTCCGGGGAGAGGTCCCCGAAGCCGGCGACGATGTTTCCGGTCGGGACCAGGTGGGCTATTCCCCACACGATAATGACGGCGGAACCGATGTGGAGCAGGACGTCATTGAGCATGGCTATGTGTAACTCCTCCTATGGGTTGTAAATGGGGATGCGGCTTTATATAGTTACTGCTAGTATTTTCCTACGAGTTCGTCATTTTCAAAAAATGACACGGTAGTATAAGCTATTTCCTTTATTTGGATAATACATGGGACATTAGCGGTCCAGGTCATATTATACGCCACACAGTCGGCCTTATACTTGACTGCCAGCTTCTGTCCGTCCAGAATAACCTCATCCATCTCCATTTCCCAGTAGCTGCTCCCGTGCTTGATGATGGCGATGGCTATCTTTTCGTCAAAATCAACGGGCGTGATCCGGGTTGAGTCATAGGGTGGCGGCTTCGGAATGAAAATGCTGTCCCATTCTTCCCGATCTTCTATGATGAGATGGGTTGTGGGGGACGCGATAGGGGATTTGTCAGAAACATAATATCCTTCCACCTTTTCAAAAGCGACACTTTCTGGCGTTTCCTTCCGACCATTGATTGACAGGTCACAGGCAATGATGGCCGTCAGAAATACCGTCAGGAGGGCTAGAATTTCTGTTTGCCGCATGCTTCTCTGGTCTATGAGCATCAGATTCTTATCTAAGCTGATCCAGAGCCAGACCCGTTAGCTGCCCTGCTGCACAGCCTCCCGGTAGATCACTTCCCCGTAATAGACCACTTTGACGGTGTACTAGTCGCGCGGAATGTCAGTCCTTCGGCGATCCACTCCATGGTGATGATACGGGTGTTGTCCGGGGAGAGGTCCCCGAATCCGGCGACGATGTTTCTGGTCGGGACCAGGTGGGCTATTCCCCACACGATAATGATGGCGGAGCCGATGTGTAGCAGGATGTCGTTGAGCATGGCTATATGGGCCTCCTTTTTGGGGCAAATATACGGCTTTGGCCGGCGGTATCTTATTCCTGGGGCGTCCCGGCGGAGTCGAGATCGATGATCCAATCCGCGGCATTAATAGGTACACTCGAATTCTACGGGATCGGAAGTGTAGGCCTGTGAAGCCTCCCAACGGTAGTTGACGCGGAGCCTGACGGTCACGTCGGCATTGCAGGCCGGTATGGACAGGGGCTGATACACGTCGGCATTGGTCAGCCTGATCGTATCCCGTTCACCCGCCGCGAGCTGACCGTCCCATTCGGAGGTTATAGCGATGAGGCCCACGAATTCACCGGTGGAATCCAGTTCCACGGTGCAAGTGGGAATGGACAAGCCGGAGAAATGCTTATCGGTACTGGTGTTGAACAGCTCCAGGTCGATCCGGCAGTTGAAACGGCTGGTATCCATAGGTACTGTCGGCATCAGGTCCAGCCAGATGTAAACGTTCAGGAAGCGCACCTCCAGGTTCTGCAGGGTGGCGTAGTCGTCTCTCAGCACCCCGGCGGCCTTCAATGCCTTGTAGATGCGCGGATCGCTGCGCTGGTCTGGATAGGCATCCCTCCAGGGTTCGGCGATGAGTAATGTCCGGGGCGCTTCTGTCAAAGGCGGGAAGGTGATCGATGGGCATGGCGGCGGTATGGATGAAATAGGATTCCAGAAAGCACCCAGGTAAACGCGCTCCGCTTCCACCACAATGACGAAGGGGGCCCCCCGCAGATCGATATGCGAGGCGTACTCGCCCAGAATATCCTCCATCCGGTTGTAAGCGCTTGATGTGACAGTGAAGCTGTGATCGGGCCACTGGTAACTGGTTATCCCATCTATCGAAAGGATGGGCTTATCCTGCAACATGAGGTCGCCAAGGGATTGTTCCAGGGCATCGTAGGCGTTTAAGGTGTCTGATAAAAGCAGGTAGAACGCTAAATTGACATCTGTCTGGGGCTGGTCGCTTGAGAGATCCCGCTGCACCGCCTCCAGGTAGATCACTTCTCCGTAATAGACCACCTTGACTATGTACTCGTCTCGCGGAAGGTCGGTCACCTCGGCGTGGATGAGGTAGGGACAGATGCAGTCGCACAGGTGTTGGGCGGTGTCCACCACAGTAATGGCAATGGTATCCTCGGTGATGTTGGAGAACAGGTCGAACCGGTTCGTGTCCGGGCAGCAGTTGGATTCGACGAAGAAGTCCAGGACCAGGTCAGTTTCGAACTGGTAGCTGAAGCTGTCTATCAGAGCCGACTTCCCGAGCCATTGGGCTTGACAACCGTCCACCTCGTGAAGCAACACTTCACCTGACCACGGCTCCGGTTCTGTGGATTCCTCGCAAGCCGGTAAGGTAAGCAGAATGGCCGTCAGCAGGCTTGCGGTGAGTATATGTCTCATCATTCTGATTCCTTCTCCCCTGTTAATGGTTGCGCTGGACACTCTCCTGGTAGATCAGGGTGTCATAATAGGTATCTGCCGTGATGTGGACGTCGTAAAAGTCTCGGGGCAAATCGTTGAATTCTGCGTGAATTGTGTAGGGACAAATGCACCTGCAGATTTTGCTGGCGGTATCCAGTACCGTAATGGAAATAAGATCCTTGCTGATCTTACTTGAGAGGGTGAAGCGATTGGAATCCGGACAGCAGTTAGCTGACACACAGAAGTCCAGTATCAGATCCTCTTCGAACTGATAGCTGAAGCAGGATCCTCGAAAGCAGCTTTCTGCAATCTGCCTTGGCAACCCGGTACCTGATAGAGCTGGTATTCACCACCCCATGTCGCCGGTTTGGTAGATTCATCACAGTTCTGATAAAAGAGCAATAGTAAAAACAACAGGATCGAACTCCCTACTTCAAGTTTCATTGATTCTCTCCCAAACATAATGTGTCAGTTTAACCGCTGCACAAGCTCCAGGTATGTGAGGGTATCATAGTCGGTATCAGCGTATATATCAACCCAGTATTGGTCAAGAATTGGTTCGGAGAATTCGGCGTGGATGGTATAATTACAGAGGCACCAACATCCCCTGCCAGCCGTATCAAGCACCGTAATTGCGAGGGTATCATTTCTTATTTCAGCAAATAACACGAAGCGATTGGAATCCGGGCAGCAGTTTCCCCATACACAGAAGTCAAGGATTAGATCCTCTTCGAACTGGTAGTTGAAGCAGGAATCCTCGAAAGTTGATTTCTGCAAGTTGCCTTGGCAGCCTGGCACTTGGTAGAGCAAGAACTCTTCGCTTAAGGGCTCCGGTTCGATGGATTTCTCACACAAGATCACGGCAAGCAGTATGGTAACTGGAATAATGAGCAGTGATAGATGTTTCATACGTTGCACTACCTATACGATGCCAACTGCTCAATAATAATGGATGAAAGAGGAAAATTCAAGCGGATAAATCCCGGAGTACACATTACATGGCCTGAAGCTTAAAGGTAGAGCCGCGGTTCTGTCCCTCATGATGTGGGAGCGTCGCCCCTTGTCGGGCAGGAAACAGGCGGAATTCTCCTTTACTTGAAGTTAGAATACGCGCCAGACCTCCTTGGCGTGAATGATCTCACCGTCATCGGTCACGACGTGCACAACGTACATATCCTCGGGCATATCATAGAACTCGGTGTGGATAAGGTAGGAGCAGGTGCAAAAGCACAGGTCGGCGGCGGTGTCTGCGACGATGATCGTGATCGATTTGCCCATGATCTCATGCGCAAGTACGAAACGGTTCGAATCGGGACAGCAGTTGCCGGTCACGCGGAAGTCGAGCAGCAGGTCATCATCAAACTGGTACGAGAAGAGTGAGTCTCCGACAAAAGCTTTGCTGAGGCTTCCACTCTGACAGCCGTTGATCGGGGTCAGCTGGACCTGGCCATTCCATGGTTTCGACTCAGTGGAAGAATCGCAGGCCGGGAACACGCCGAAAAGCAACAATATAGGAAGAAGGGAAACAACGGTCGTCTTCATTTGGTCATTCTCCTTGAATTACACATCCTCAAGGTTGTCCGAAATGCCGCCAACCATAAGAGGGCAAACCATGTGCCATAGTGCTTCGGGAGGAAGCAACGTGCCGATGGGAATAGAGGGAGAAGTATCGAAGGGAGTAGTGCGAATCAACTCGCCAACGGCATTTGGATTGGTACCTTATACCGTCAGAAAGTTGAGAGTTCTATCAGAAAGCTGATGGTTTGCCTGAAAATCAGGTCGCCTCCACCCGCTTGCGGATGCCTTTAAGCATCTTGCGCTTGATGATAAAACGGACCGGTTCGCTGAAGACGCACCTATGACAGGTGCCAGGGTCGAAGGAGGAGCGGATTCGGTTTCTCTGGGAAGTCAGCGCTATGCAGCGCTTTTTTCCAGTAAGTGCTTGAGATTCGCCCCTTCCTCGGCCATGTGTTCGCGGAGGGCGGCGATTTGCCGCGGCAGCAGGCGGAAAAGCATCCAGTCCAGAAGCGGGCTCAGGATCGGGAAGCGGGTGCCGAAGCCCAGTTCAGCCGTAAACAGGATATGGTTCTCCTCTGGCTCAATATCGAATGAGCCCCTCAAGCCGGGTGCCACCCGGTAGTCGATATGCTGGTTCGGCTCAATGGCGGTCGTACGCAGCTTCATCTGGTGCAGGCGGCCGTGCAGGTACTCCTCGACGTGTACCACCGATCCTGCCTCCTGCATCCGGCCCTTGATGCAGCGGCAGCGAACGTGGTCCGGATGCCAGGCCAGGTAATGCTCATCCAGGTGCACCAGCCAGTCGAAGACCTGCTCGGGCGAGGCCTTGATTTCGACGGTGTCCCGTAATACGATCATGGTTAGTCGCTGTAATCAGGACCGGCGGTACCTAACGGTTTTCCAGTTCCGTGTAGCGCTGGATGTCGGCCAGCAGGCTGTCCGTCATCTCCTGGACCCGGTGCGTGTACTCTCTGAGAATCCGCATGGAATCCAGATACCAGCGGTATTTCTCTTTGAACTCTTTCGTCTCGGTATGATAAAACTCCTCGCTGCGCTTATCCAGGTTCGGCAGTACATATTGCTCGGTGAGTCGCCGGAAGCTGATGAATTCGTCATTGACCAGGTTCTTGAAGGAATAATAGCTGGAGAGCTGGAAGATCAGGTCGACGTCCAGGATCTCCAGGGCTCCGGACTGTACGGCTGCATCCCACACGCTTGACTGAGAGCCGATCGCCAGGTGCAGCCGCATGGGCTTGGGCATGTGCCCCCGCTCGTAATCGCTGAGAAAGGCGGTGATCAGGCTGTCGAGTACCGGTACACCCTGGCGGTAGGCCCGGGAGAGGACGCTGAACTCTTCCGCAAAGGCCGC
>JBGVTM010000014.1 GCA_041862535.1 Candidatus Neomarinimicrobiota bacterium
ATCTGCTCCTCCTCCGCGGAGATGACACTGTCCGCCATAGCCGCCTGGTATACCTGCCGGTAGATGCGCTGAGCTTCGATTTCCTGGGTGCCCACACCCTCTTGGGCCAGGAGCAGGCCGGCTGCAAACAGGAGAACGGCGACGATAAGGGGAATGGTTCTATTGGTATGAAGCCGCTCCAGGCTGGGGAAATGTATAGGTTTCATGGCTGGCCCTCCCTGTTTGAGTAGTACAACAATAAATCTAGTACCGCATAGGCCGTAATGCACAGAGACTTTTGCCTGCCACAGCGCAGTCAGGGTGCTTTTGTGCCGCTGTTGTTGGAGAGGCTTTGACTTGAGGGAAAGGGGCGTGCCTACCTGCCCTGAATCAGTTCCCAGCGCACCTGCCAGCGGGGATTCACCAGGCGGGTCATCAGCAGAAGCGTCGCCAACACTCCGGAGATCACTCCGGTGGTTATCCACATCATCATGATGACGATCTGAAACTTCACCGCCTCCACCGGGGGCACACCAGCCAGGATCTGCCCGGTCATAACCCCGGGCAGCTGGACCAGGCCCACCGTCATCAGCGCGTTTATTGAGGGAATCAGGGCACCTGACACGGCACTCTTGAAAGCAGGGTGCAGAGCTTTCCTGGGAGGCGCGGCCAGAGAAAGGGCCACTTCCACTTCTGCCTGGCGCAACTGCATGTCGTTGATAAAGCGATTGGCCGAAAGGGAAACGATGTTCAGTCCATTACCCAGCACCATGCCGCTGAGGGGGATCATCACCACCAGGTTGTACCAGGGATCAGGTCTAATGATCAGCAATGCCACTACCCCCAAACTGACCACCAGCGCCAGAGTCAAAGTACCAAAGGTGATGAGGAAGAAGCGTGGGAGCTTCACCTGCTGACGCCGTACACTTTCATAGCTGGCCACCGTCAGCATGACGACCAGCACTGCCGGAAGCAGCCAGGGTGAGTTCACCTGGAACAGGACCTTGAGGGCAAACCCGATGAGGGTCAGTTGGGCGAAAGCCCGAACCGTCCCGATAGCCAGGTTCTTCTCAACGCCCAGACGCTGTAAGCGCGATACGGCGATAGCCAGCGCCATCAGGATCAGCGAGAGGGCCACATTACCGAAACCGAGCTGAAACAGTCCCACTAGGAGATTTCCTCTCCCGGAGGGAGCCCCCGATAAGGGACCCCTGTGGGACATTCGGACAGGCTGCCGTGGGCCAGCTCCAGGATTATCTGCCCCAACTTCCGCGCATGCGACTTGCGATGAGTGACGAAGATGGTGAGCAGCTTTTCTGCCGTACTGATCTCCCGGACCAATTCCAGGATACGTCCAGCGGTGGCGTCGTCCAGGGCTGAGGTCGGTTCATCGAGTAGGAGCACCTCCGGTCGGGTTACAAGGGTTCGCGCCAGGCAAACCCGCTGCTGCTGGCCCACACTTAAGTTGGCAACCGGCCTGTCCAGCAGGGAAGGGTCCAGATGAACCTGCTCTAACAATGTGCTAAAGTCCACCTCATTGCGATGACTGAACTTGCAGGCAAAGGCCAGGTTTTCTTCTACTGTCGCTCCCACAAATCCCGGTGTTTGAAACAGGATGCTAATACGCCGGCGCACCTCAGCTGGATGAAGGGTGATAATGTCTCTGCCAGACAGCAGAATACGCCAGCGGTCGACCGGCGTGAGATTATTTAGCACCCTCAGAAGGGTGGTTTTGCCTACACCCGAGTCCCCCTGGATGGCATAGATACACTCAGCCTCAAAGGTATACGTACAATCCTGGAGGATATAGCTGTGGGGTTGGCCAGGTGTGGACTTCCAAACCGACTCCAGCGTGAGCATGAAGGATCAGCCGGGTCGTGTAGCGGGCGTCGGACTCAACGACTCAAGGTCCTTCCGCTTGCGGATTAGTTCCTGGAGCTCATAGTTCTCGGGTGTCGGCCGCAGCTCGAAAGTCCTGCCCGCTTCAATCAGGGCCAGCTCGTACCACTTTTTCTTGGCATAGGCCACCGCCAGATTGTAATGGGCCCGCGTAACGATATCGAGTTCACGGCTGGACATGCGACGGGGGTCGGCAGGCAATAAGCGGATCACCTCTTTGAATTCCAGGATGGCGTCATCCACCAGGCCCTTCTGATAATACCATAGACCCAGGTCAAGATGCCGTTCGGGTTTTTCGCTGCAGCCCGCCAGCAGGAAGATCAGAAGCGTAAGCAGGACAAGAGTGGAGGATCGTTTCGTCATTGGGAATGCCTGTTATATATAATTTATTAAAAAAGTTCATGGCCTTAGAATGGAAATACAAGCAAAAAGGAAAGCAGATGCCTGGCACCACTGCAGCGACGCCATCAGCTCGCTGCTGATGCTGGCTGCCGTCGCAGGCAGCACCCTGGGCTATCCCGCCCTAGACGGCATGGCCAGTGGCTTCATGCGCGTTTCAAATCTAATCTTTTAATTTGAACTAATACTCAACCAAATTATCATGGCTTAATGTTCTTCTTAATCCCCTATGAGATCTGCGGCCCATGAGACAACAGCCTCGGCTAGGCGAACAGCCTCACGATGTTCATCCTCGTCAATGGGCTCAAAATCACCAGGGTATCGGCTTGCAACAGCGTAGTTCGTGAGACCGGCCGCCTCTTGAACCTCCCTTGGTATGTCAAGCTTCGCCGGTAAGAGGTCGATGAGTCTCCTGATGCTATGAATGTTTGGCACCGCCACGGAGTTCGCAACCAGTACTGCTTTGAGTGCTTTCTCCGCGGCTTGCTGAGTGTGGAAGCATAAGTCCTCAAGTAAAACCCCTTCCGGCCGGGACAAGCGCGCCAGGTTAAGGTCGCTGCGCGCACGGTGAAGCCAATCAGCGGGGCTTCCAGGGATTCGATCCTCAGCGGGCATATAGTTCCTTCCCCTCTTTGAGAACGGTGCGATAAATGAGACCGATATTGTCTTTATGCCGCTGTATATCGCCAGTAGTGGCAACCAGTATATCGAAAGATGCCTCGATGCCTTGAATTTGCCGGTAGAGCTTTTGAGCCGTCCTCCTACGGTGAGTACCTTCTGGCATTACGACCAGAAGATCTATATCACTGGCGGAGCCGAATTCTCCTCGAGCCGCCGAACCGAAAAGTATTATTCGTTGCGGATTTACCGCTTTGACGATCTTCTGGACTAGCTCTTCAATAACCTGAGGTTGGAATTCCATCTTGAAACTCCCGAATTGCAACGAGGACTAAAAGACCGCGCATCAGCTACGTAGCGAAGCAAGCCGTCGGCTGCATGCGCTAGTTAGGTGCCGCTGCTGTCTCACCTAAGGAAGTGACTGCGAGTAGGTTCGACCTTTCTTCGTTCGGACTATGGCGCCATGATCATCGGCAAAGTACATGGCGTACATAATGTCCGACCTGTCGAACTCGGGCAGAGCCTTGTACATATCCGTCTGCAGAATGCCGGGCTGCTCTTGGATCTTAGCAATGGCGGCGTCGCGGATCTGCTGGTAGAGCGGATCAGTCTTGACGAACTCACTGTATTCCCGCTTAGCCTCGTTCAGCTCTCGCTGGAGTTGGCCGCCGGTATTGACATTTTGCTGCCTGACCGACTCTACCCACTTGAAATACGACGAACGCGCCCGCGCGAAGTCACTCTGTGCGTAGTACTTACGCGCTGCCTCTCTGTGAATCTCGATCTCTGCGGTTCTATCGGGGAACTCCACCGATCTCCCATCTTGAATGGTGACATGCACCTAAATTATTATTCGGCGGTTATGCGGTATCGCAATGAGCTCTCTTGTCAAATCTTGTTTTGCTATCCCAAAGGGAACCCGTTGGGATACTGCCTGGCATTCCCGTAGAAATGCTGCGATGGAAAAGTAAAGTACAGGGGCAACGGCCTTCAAGTAAATTATTCCTGTGGAGCTATGTGTCTCCCTCCGGTGGCTTTTCCACTTTCGCCGGCAGCCGGCTGCGACGGATAATCTTGCGGATCCGGCGAATGGCCGCGGTGCTGCCTTTGACGAGCAGGGCGGACAGCTCGTCGGCCTCATGCGCCTGGAAACGAACTTCCCCCCCAATCTCATGGAGTTCCTTGCCGGTTGTGACCCGCAGCGCCGGTGATTTGATAAAAGAGAGCACCTGGCTGGGATAGACGCTGCGGTGACCGGTCATCAGGAAGCTCACCACCGAAGCCAGCGCAGCATAGGGAACGATCGCGGGGCCGAACAGCTCCACCGCCATGATACTGGCTGAGATGGGTGTATTGGCGGCACCGGCCAGCAATGCCACCATACCGATGGCCGCGAAAAAGGAGCTGTCCTGATTAAACAAACTGGCCCACAGGTGTCCGCCGGTAGCACCGATATAGAAGACAGGACTTAAGGTGCCGCCACTGCCACCGAAATTGAGGGTGATGCTGGTAAAGATCATTTTTGCGAAGGGCGCTATGACGGAGGCTTCTCCACCACGGATCACCGCACCGGCCTGCACCAGTCCGAGTCCAAGATAATCCCGGCCCAGCACAAGCGTTAGAATTACCAAGCTAGCCCCGCCAACAGCGGCCGTCCAGATTGGTGATAATTTTATCCAATGAGCAAGCTTGCGGGCAATCCTCATACATTCGATCAACAGCAGGGCCAACAAGCCAAAGAACACGCCCGCGAAGATGACCTCCACCAGCAGGATGGGGTCCAAGGTCACGGCGAATTGCTGGAATTGGTGTGAATAGGCCAGACCCAACCAGCGGGCGGTGCCAAAGGCCACAATGCCCGCCACGAAGGATGGAAACAACACATCGTAGACGATGGCGCCCACAAACAGTGCCTCCACTCCGAAGATGGCCCCCGCGATGGGGGTCCCGAAAACCACCGCAAACCCAGCGCTGAGGCCGCAGACCACGATTTTCTTGCGGTCATCACTGCGGAACTTTAACAGGTCCGCCAGCTTGGAGGCCAACCCGGCCCCGATCTGGGCTGAGGGTCCCTCCTTGCCGGCAGCACCGCCGAGGGCGATCGTGACGATGGTAGCCAGGGCCTTAATCGGCACTACCACCAACCGGATACGCCCCGAGTGGCGATGGTAGGCCTCAATGACTTTTTCAGTCCCGTGGCCTTCAGCCTCGGGTGCGAACCGCCGCACCAGATAGGCGCTCACCATGAAGGCCACCGGCAGCAACAGGAAGGACCAGGACCACCGTCCCGCCAGAGTGATGGAACCATCCAAAGCCTTGAGGAAGTAGCTAGTGGCTATACCCACCACCACACCCACCATAATGGCGATGAGGAACCAGCGGATAACATGGATGAAAAGCAGCGAGCTTTCCAGGAAGCGGCGGAGCACGGCTCTATAGTTCAATAGAGATTTAGGGTGTGAAAGGGGACCTCATAAGGGGCAAAGTTACGTATGCCCCTATTGGGCAGTCATAAGAAGTTGTACGTTCTGCTAGTAGGGAAGACCAGCTAGGAGTGCAGCTGGATCAAACCCTTCTCCTTACCGGTGCATCACCGTGTAGCGTTTCAGGTTGCCGATGGCCTTGGTGGCTCTTCCGTCAAGCCACTTCTTCGGCCAGCTGCTCGTTTTGGATTATGATTTTAGGATTGGGATTTGGAGGAGGCAGGGGCAGACCCTTTGCCTGCATTAGATTAATATGTTCGATCATGCCACACTTTGCCTTATACAGACAATCCTCGATGGAATGCCCGATACCTGTGAACCCCTCCAGATCCGGCGAGTAAAAACCGAAATAATCCGGCTCTTTGGTAGCTTCAATTACCAATGAGTATTCCAGAGTGATCACCCTGAAGTTACCCTACCGGTGCATCACCGTGTAGCGCTTCAGGTCGCCGATGGCCTTGGTGATCTGAATCTCCCGGGGGCAGGCATCGGTACAGTTGAAGATGGAGTGGCAGCGCCACAGGCCGTCCTTATCGTCCAGCACTGGCAAGCGTTCCTCGTTGCCACCATCTCGGGAGTCGAATATGAAGCGGTGGGCTTTTACGAAGGCGGCCGGCCCCACAAACTCGCGGTTGAACCAGCGGAAGGAGGGGCAGCTGGTGGTACACGAGCCGCACATGATGCATTTGGTGGTATCGTCGAAAATTGCCCTGTTGTCTATGGACTGGGTATACTCAGTGGCCGGGGCGGGTTCCTTAGGAATGAAGTAGGGCTTAACCTTCTCAAGGCCAGCGAAGAAAGGCCCCATGTCCACGATCAGATCCCGGATTACCTTCAGTCCCCTGATGGGCTTAATGCGGATACGCTTACTCTTGAGGTCCTGGACCAGTACCTGGCAGGCCAGGCGGTTGAGGCCGTTGATCTCCATGGCATCCGAGCCACATACCCCGTGGGCACACGACTTGCGGAAAGCGATGGTGCCATCTTCCTCGTCTTTGATGGCCATCATGACATCAAGGACCCGGTCTTTGGGATCGACATCCCTCACAAAGGTGTCGAAGCGCGACTCGTTCGTGTCCGGGTCATAGCGGAAAATCTCAACGGTTACCTGCATCTTAATACACCCTCGGCTTCGGTTGGAATTTGGTGATGGTCACCGGTTTGTAATCGAACTTGACTTTACCATCTTCCACATAGTGGATAAAGGTGTGTTTGAGCCAGTTACTATCATCCCGTTCGGGATAATCTTCCCGGGAGTGGGCCCCCCGGCTCTCATTGCGGTGCAGAGCACTTTCGGCAATGGTCCAGGCGGTGTCCAGGAGGAATCCCAGCTCGATGGCCTCCACCAGCTCCGTGTTGAAGTAGGCACTCTTGTCGGTTATGCCGACGGCCTTATAACGTTGACGGAGCTCCTGAATCGCATTCCGGGCTTCGATGAGGTTCTCTTCGGTGCGATAGACGCCGCACTTGGCCATCATCACCTTCTGCATCGCTACTCGCAGGTCAAACACCTTCTCTTTACCGCCACCATTCTGCAAGCGGTCGATCTCACCACGGATGAAAGCATCCGGTTCGCCTTCGATGCGGCCGAATTCCGCTTCCTGAAGGTGTCGGAGCATGTCCTTGCCGGCCCGGCGGCCAAAAACCAAAATATCCACCAGGGAGTTGGTCCCCAACCGATTAGCACCGTGAACCGATACGCAGGCCACTTCACCACCGGCGTA
>JBGVTM010000015.1 GCA_041862535.1 Candidatus Neomarinimicrobiota bacterium
TCATTATTGTCCTGCTTATTAAATTTCTGTATTCACTTTACTCAGGCCCGTGATGCAAGTAGTTGAGTGCGTACCTAACTTTTCTGAGGGGCGGGATCAACGGGTGATCCGTTCTCTAGCGGAGGCCATTTCTGGTGTCGGTGGAGTGCGTCTGCTGCACGTGGATTCCAGCACCGATGCCAACCGCACCGTAATTACATTCGTGGGAAAACCGGGATCGGTTGGAGAGGCTGTTTTCAAGGTAATTTGTAAGGCGGCTGAGTTGATTGACATGCAGCGACACCAGGGTATCCATCCCCGCATAGGTGCAGCTGATGTTTGTCCTTTCGTGCCCCTTGCGGGGGCCTCGATGGCAGAATGTGTCCGGCTGGCCCGGAAGGTTGGTGAGCGTGTTGGCAGGGAGTTGGAACTACCCGTCTATCTCTACGGTGCCGCCGCCGCTGGACCTGGCCGCTCCAGCCTGGCCGATGTACGTCGGGGAGAGTACGAGGGTCTACAGGAGAGGTTAACCGATCCGGAGTGGCATCCCGATTTCGGCCCGGCGGTCTTCAAACCTCGTTTTGGTGCGGTAGCTTTAGGAGCCCGCGATATCCTTATCGCCTTTAACGTTAACCTGAATACCACCGATCCAGCAGAGGCAAATGCTATCGCTATGGCAATTCGTGAAACAGGACGGATTAAACGTACAGAAGACGGCGGGATTGTCAGGGACAGCGAGGGACTGGCGATGCGCAGGCCGGGAACCCTTAGAGCGTGTCGAGCCTTAGGGTGGTTCATACCGGCGTATGATTGTGCCCAGGTCAGCATGAACCTGGAGGATTTTCGGGTGACAGCGCCCCACGTGGCATTTGAGGAGGTAAGCCACCAGGCGCACCAACGCGGCCTTGAGGTAACCGGTAGCGAGCTGGTAGGAATGATCCCCCTGGAAGCCATGCTCATGGCTGGACGCTACTACGCTGAGCAGGAGGATCGCAGCTCTGACTTACCCGAGGAGGAGCTGGTGGCAACGGCGGTCAGAGCCATGGGGCTATCGGCGGTGAGTCCATTTGATCCTGAGGAGCGGATCATAGAGTACCGTTTGCGCCGGGAAGGCGGTCGCTGGGCAGCGTTGTCGGAGCGACTTGTACCATATAGAATGCAAGCTCCTAGCCCGGTTGAGGCAGATGATAGATTTTCATAAGAGAGCGCTTCGTGTGAGGTGCGAGCATGGGTAAGATTAAGCGCATGTCCGCTGCGCTGGCGGACCAGATTGCCGCCGGTGAGGTCGTTGAACGACCGGCTTCAGTGGTGAAGGAGCTCATAGAGAACGCTATCGACGCCGGCGCCACTGACATCGCTATTGTGGTTCAGCAAGGGGGGCATAGCCTGATCCAGGTTACCGACGATGGGAGCGGGATGGACCGGCATGATCTGGCTCTGGCCTTTGAACGCCATGCCACGAGCAAGATTCATTCCAGGGAGGATCTGTCCCATATCGCCACCCTGGGATTCCGGGGGGAGGCTCTGCCCAGTATCGCTTCCGTGGCCCGGGTCTGGGCACGTACTTCCACGGATATGAATGAAGGCAGCGAAGTTATCGTCGAAGGTGGTAAGGCCAGTGAGGTGAAACCGGCCCCGCCAGTGGGTGGTACTACCATCCAGGTAAAGAATCTCTTCTATAATATTCCTGCCAGGAGAAAGTTTCTCAAACGACCGGCCACTGAAAACCAACACATCCTTGAGGTGGTAAGACGATTCGCTCTTAGCAATCCTGGTGTTGCTTTCAGCCTGATCAGTGGTGATCGGGAGATCTACCGCCTGCCGCCGACCGATCTCAAGCGGCGCATCGGGGCGGTCTTTGACCGTTTTTACCAGCAATCCCTTGAAGAAGTAGCCCTTGAGAAGCCCCCTTTCAAAGTAGAAGGTTACGTGGGGAATCTCAGTTTGGTACGAGGTCGCCCGGGGGAACAGTACATTTTTCTAAATCAGCGGGCGGTGCAGGACCGTCTTTTGAACAGCGCTGTTTATGCCGCCTACCGTTCCCTGATCAGTCGGGGGGAATACCCATTCTTCGTCCTGAATATTACCATGCCCGTAGAGATGGTGGATGTGAACGTTCACCCGGCCAAGACCGAGGTACGCTTTAAGGACGAGTGGCGGGTGTACCACGTGGTCAAGACGGCGGTGACGGAGGCCATTCGGGATATACCCGGCATGGTCCCCGATTTTGCCCCGCCAGTGGAGGGGGATCGACCGGGCAGCTTCCCGGTCCCTGCTCCGGGAGGCTTTCAGCACCGATCGCAGATTACCGGTCTCTTCGAATCTGCTCCCAGGGCGGACCAGGTACCGGTCGAAAGTAATGACTCCGTGGCCCGTGCGGAGAAGGCAGCCCGGCGTGCTGGTCTGTCTGCTTCCGGTGCTGAGGCCGCGGCAGCCCGCGCCGGAAGGTTTTATAATCCCGAATCCATCTGGCAGGTGCATAACAAGTATATCCTCAGCCAGGTGGCGACGGGACTGGTTGTGATCGATCAGCACGTAGCCCACGAGCGGGTCCTGTTTGAGGAAGCGCAAAAGGCCTTTGCCGGTCAGGCCCTGGCGTCCCAGACAGTACTGTTCCCCCAGGCGATAGAGTTCGCCCCCGATGAATATGCCCGGCTGGTGGACCTTATTCCCAGCCTGGAACGATTGGGCTTTCGGATCCGGGAGTTCGGCAGGAATACGGTGGTGGTAGACGGTGTTCCGAGTGATGTGGTCTGGGGGCGGGAGCGGGATATCCTGCGGGATATCCTGGACCGTTATCACGAGGGC
>JBGVTM010000016.1 GCA_041862535.1 Candidatus Neomarinimicrobiota bacterium
GAGTGTTTGACAAGCCTGCGGCCAATAGCCTCAATACATCCAACTCCCGCTCGCTGAGTGGCTCCACCAGGCTTCCGTCAGCCTGCGTTATCGGGCTGACTTTCAGGGCCCATACCAGCTTCTTTACATAGTCTTCGGAAACCCCCGCGACTTCGGCCCGCTCACTCTTCGACCATTCCAGCACTTTCTCAAGCAGTTCACCCATCGGACCACCCTCATCAACGAAGGTGCGCAGGAAACCAGCCTGCTTGCCAAAGATCAGCGCTTGTGACAGCGCGGTAACCGCCGGTGACAGCTCGCCTTTCTCATGCCATGCCACAGCCTGAACGATTTGTACTTCCATCAGGTAAGCATTCCATCCCGCCGCCCGGGCCCTATTGCACCATGGTTCAAGCACTGCTAACGCCTTATCCGCTTGGCCCAGGTTGATCAAAACCCGCGCCGCAGTGATTTCCTCCAGCATACGAAGCAGCGCAGAGGGAGCATCACTTCGCCGCAATTCAAAATCCGCGGTTTCTGCATCTTTTACCAACCTGCGCTCCACCAGCCAGTTCCAGGTCGCGTCCCGGTCTCCCTGCTCGATCCAATACCGGGCTTCATTCATCGCAACCAGGATGTCATCCATCTCCATGGCGTCAAACTTCAACGCAATCCGCTTGGCTGTTTGAATGGCCTCTAGAGCACCTTTGTTGTTCCCCTGGATTTGCTTGATGCGCGCCAGATTGAGATAACCATTGATGGTCCCGATTTCCCCCCAGAGCTTCGTCAACTCGATCCCCTGAAGAACATGACGCGTGGCAGTCCCCAGATCATTCCATTCGCGGAATAGATACCCTAACCCAATTAGCGCTAGACCGGCTATTGGCTGCAGCCGACCCTGGTCGTCAGTGGCCAATCCGATTGCCTGATTATAAATCTCCTCCGACCTGCTTAACTGCCCCTGCAATAGAGCTATCTCAGCCAGATGAGTAAGAGCCAGCACCGCATTCATGAGGTTGCCCACCTGTTGACTTATCCGGAAGGCTTCCTCCAGTGTTCTGGTGGCGGCTTCTATATCGCCGGCATAAAAATACGTTAGGCCGAGGGTCCCCGCTATCAGACTCCGCAGAAACAGACTCTCCGTCGGGAGTTTTTCAAGCGCCTGCTGGGCAAGTTCGACGCTCTCAGTGGTCTTTCCCTGCCAGGTAGCCAGCAGCGCCCGGAAAGCAGCTACCTCCCCAGTAACCATACCAGCCGTATCGGCTTCGGCAATCTCCTGGACCATCGAATCGGCTTCTTCCAGGGAGTGCCCGCCCATGATCATCGCCCAGGCGTGATGGACTGCCAAACGCGGCCGAGCCCGCACTACCTCAGCCGGCAAGGCCTCCATCCAACTATGAAATGTAGCTACCTCACTGCGCATCATGACCGCGTCCATCGTCCCCTCGATCAGGTCCACCGCCAACTCATGATCCCCGGCCGCCAGCGCGTGCTCGATCGCCTCTGCTATATACCCGTGCTCCTCGTACCACTTGCTGGCACTACCGTGCAATAACGGCATTTGGTCCGGCTGGTCCTGTTGCAGATGCTGCCGCAATAAATCGCTGAAAAGGTGATGATAGCGGTACCAACACCGCTCGTCATCCAACGGAATAATGAAGAGATTGGCCTTCTCCAATCCACTCAACATCTGCTGGCTGTCATCCCGACCGGTAACCGCGTCACAGACTGAGGCCGTCAGACGGTCCAGAATCGATGTCTGCAGTAAAAAGACCCTGACAGGCTCCGACTGGCGACAAAGGACTTCCTCAATCAGGTAGTCGGCTATATGACGCTCGTCGCCGGTGAACAAGCGAATGAATGTCGACAGGTCTTCGAGACCCCGCATCGACAACACTGCCAGCTGCAAGCCCGCGATCCATCCCTCAGTACGGAATACCAGATTCTGAATATCACCGGCAGAGAGCTCAAGACCGGCCTCATTGTGGATGAATACCGAGGTCTCGGCGGCGGTAAAACTGAGGTCATCGGCGCGAATCTCGGTCAGTTGACCGCTAACCCGCAGACGGGCTAGAGGCAAGGGCGGATCGGCGCGGGTAGCAATAACCAGGTGCATCTGGGCCGGTAAATGGTCCAGTAAAAACTCCACCATGCTATGAGCCTGCTTAAGCTCGAGCAGGTGATAATCGTCGAAGATCAGCGCAAAATCATCTGGAACGCAGGTGATCTCGTTAATCAGGTTTGTGATCACTGCCTCGAATGGCGGCAGCTTGGGAGACTGTAATGCCGATAGAGCCGCATTCCCGATGTCTTTCTCGATGGTCTGGATTGCCGCGACGATATAGCTCAGGAAACGCACAGGATCATTGTCGCCGCGGTCGAGTGACAGCCAGGCCACGGACAGATCACTGTGATGAACCCAATCACTGAGGAGGGTCGTCTTCCCCGAACCAGCGGGGGCCGAAACCAGGACCAGCTTCCCGGTTATCCCCTCGTCCAGTCTCGTCAGCAAGCGCTGGCGTGGAACCCATTTGGATTGTGGCGGCGGAATGTAGAGTTTTGTGGCCAGCAGGGGATACGCCTGTACTTCACTCGCGTGGATGTCTCTCTTCGCGGGCCCTACAGTCATTTATCTATCTGGCTCCGCTTGCTTATTGCCCTGTCAACCGGTTCACAAAATCCATGGATTAGCGGCGAAGCTAATCCCTTCCCACAATCATTTGGAATATAAAACCCAGCCCCCTCAGAGGTTTCACTCTCAGCGCAAAGCCCAATCATCTGCCTTTACTATAATTAGGCTGGCTGCGTCCTCGTCCCAAGGGCGGCAATCTCAATTAACTGTGATACGGATCACTTGATAAGTGTGATCATTTTATTTATCTTAACTAAGTTAAATCTTATATGTTATTAAGATAAATCTTATATGTTTATGTAACAAAGGAAATAAAGTGATTCGGCCAGTGAATCGCTCCTACTTGTTTATTCTCACTGAATCTTTCCATTTCGTACCGCTGAACTCCAGCTCATCAGCTATGAACGGTGCGTCCGGAGATGGGGAAAGAGAATCAAAAGTGACTCTGCGTGAACAAAACTGCCTGCTCAATGGGCCGGAATAGTACCAAACAGCTGTTGGAGCAGCAATCTTACCTCAATACCTCCACCACTGTTGCCGGTATCAGGGATAGCGAAGAATCAATATTTACCACTGAATATAAATTATACGTCTTTAAAAGAAAGGTCCCGTCATGATCACTGCTCGACATACTATCAAGAAAATGGGGCTGGCCATCGTTGTTATGCTCCTCCTGATGGATTTTTCCAGCGCTCAGGCCCCTAAAAGATCCTATGGAAAATATGTTAGCCATACGCCCGAACTCGCTGGCAAAAGCATTGAAAAACAGCCAGGCGACAAGGGCCAGACGCTTGCGATCAGGACCTCTGCGACCGGGTCCGCGCAGCTGAAAAGTACGATTGAGAGAATTACTCGTGAGGATATCGCCGGTCAGCCGGGTTATCCCGGCTCCCGCGATCTAGCTGTGATATCTGCGAGGAGCTGGGGCAGTGAGATACCCATCCAAACCCTCGCAGCCGATGAGAAAGCCACCAACATGGCCTGCGACCGGGATAACAATCTCTACGTCGTTTTTGAAGACTATAACTATGGCTATTATGGTGAAACGCAAACCGCCACTTGTCTCACGGTCTACGAGTCCAGCGATGGTGGGCAAACCTGGTCATTCCGGAGTGCAACTTGGAATAACACGGGCAAACCATTGACCTTACCCACCATTACCTACGCTAACGGCTATCTCTTTACATCCTGTAATGTTGATAGTAGCCTTATAATCATAAGGTCGGCGGTAGACCTGAGCGACTTCGCCGTTTACGAACCGGGGATTTCCCAAACTCATACCATCACGCCCCCCAATGATGTCGTGGTGCGGGCCAGAATCTGTTCCGACGCGGAACTGTTTGATAGCAACATTCTCCCCGACTGGGCCTACGTGTATCTGGTCTACCTTTTCGGCGATAATGAAGGCATATCCGATGTGTATTTCACTTGTTCCTGGGATGATGGCGAGTCCTGGGATACGCACCAGCATCTTGGCTCCACTTACGTCAGCTATTACACCTACGATGTGGGCCTCGACTGGGGCGGGAGTGGACTTTACGTCAGCTATTTAGGCACCGGGGAGTATCAGAATCATATTATGCTGCGAAAATCTACGGACTTCGGAGAGACCTTCAGTTCCGAGATAGCCTTCAGTGCCGATCCATCCATCGATGACGCCAACAAGTTCGGCCCGGTAGTTGCCGCTCACTGGGATGCGGTCTCGATCGCGTTCCAGTTTGAATTCGAGGCGGGGGACAACGATATCCTGGCCCTATATACCGAAGATGACGGCGAAAACTGGTATCTCCAGGGAGTCTCTGCTGAATATGACGATGAAAGGTTTCCCTGGGCTTCCCATGACAACGCTGGCAATTATTACGTGACCTATAATCGTGCCGGCGGCATATACGCCAATATCGGCGCCGGGACACCCGCCGTCGACTACGACAATCCGGTGCAGCTCAATTCAGGCTCGGACGGGAGTCTCGATGATGCCACCAGCGTGGTCGGCTTCACCGGCAATTTCTTCTCTGCCGGCGCCGGCGCCGCCTGGGTTGCTGGTACAGCGGGAGACTACAATATCTATGGCAACTACTTCTCCGTCCCCGCGACGCTGGCAGCCTTCGGGATTGTTCACGATTTCGGGACCGTGACCCAGGGCAGCAACCCTGATACGAATACCTATTCCTTCCTGGTTGAAAACAGCGGCTATGGCACCTTGAACGTAACGGTTTCAGAAGATGCCTCCTGGCTGGCTGTATCGCCGACCGGTTTCAGTCTCGGCCGCCATGGGTGGCTATGGGTAAATGTAACCGCCACTACCAGTGGCCTGGCAGCGGGCAGCTATTCCGAAACCATCATCGTCAACTCCGATGACGGAGTAGCCTCCGGTGCCGTGACCGTGACGGTGAGCGGCGCTGGTGCCCCTGTCCTGGCGATCAGCAGCGGCAGCATCACCCACGACTTCGGCTCGGTGGTCGAAGGCAACAACCCCAGTCCGAACACCTACTCGTTTACCATCCAGAACATCGGTGAAGGCACTCTGGACGGCACCGTCTCCGAAAGCGCCGCCTGGTTAAGCCTGTCCTCCACGAGTTTCAGCCTTGGTGCTGGGGCCACCAAGATTATCACCGTCACCGCTACCACCAGCGGCCTTACTACAGGTGACTACTCGGAGACCATCTCTGTGGCTTCCAACGGCGGCAATGCTTCCGGTGCTGCGACTGTCACCGTTACCGCGGCCCAGGCCCCTGTCCTGGCGATCAGCAGCGGCAACATCACCCACGACTTCGGCTCGGTGGTCGAGGGCAACAACCCCAGTCCGAACACCTACTCGTTTACCATCCAGAACATCGGTGAAGGCACTCTGGACGGCACCGTCTCCGAAAGCGCCGCCTGGTTAAGC
>JBGVTM010000017.1 GCA_041862535.1 Candidatus Neomarinimicrobiota bacterium
CTTGAAATGGCGGTGCCCCAGGGGCGTGATGCCGGTCCAGACATCCCTGAAGTTCTGCATGCTGATTAAGCCGCGCTCCACATAGGTAGGATTACCGTATTCCATAAACAGCATGATGGGATTGGTATCCGAAAACAGTTCCGCAGAATGCTCCACGTCTTCAATTTCCTTCGAATAGCCCCGTTCAAGCAGACCGCTATTCCAGACACCTTCCGCCAGACGTCGAAATCCATGCTGGGCCTTGGGGTCATCGGCACCGAAGATGGCCACAGGCCACCAGCGCAGCATCTCGACATCATCGCCATATTTGCCCCCCATCTCCCCATTTTCGACCTGCCGGTTATCTACCCACCAATGGATCACCTCCATTATGCGACACATGGCCTCCCGCTGCTTAGACGCCCAGAGGGGTGCGCCTTCATTGCCTGGGGAACATTGACTGTCGTGGGGCATCTGCTCACCTAAGTACATGCGCAGCAGCCGATTGCGGGGATATCTGTCTTCGATAAGGCCGAAAAACCACTCGGCTTCCAAGCAGTTATACTCCTCGTGCTGCTCCAGATACAGCCAGTAATGGATCTTTCCCAACAGGTAAGCCGCTCGATCGTAGAGGGGATCACTTTCATCGGCCAGTATCTGACGCAATGCGTCTGATGCCGCCCAAAAGCGATTGAAAATGCTCAAACCGGTTTCCTGGACAGCCCACGACCACCAGCCGATGTCGTAATAATAAGCCGCTTTAAGATACTTCTTCAGCAGGTCCAACTGATTATGCGCTGCCAAGTCTTCAGGGCGCTGGGATACCCTTATCTCGAGGCGGCGGGCCGCTTTTGCCACCGCCGTTGTATCACTCTCCAGCTGAGTCTGGAATTTGATCCGCCGCAGGGCTGTCACTGGTCGCAGCTCGATGGCGTGTAGCCCGACACCGGCGCTGTCACCCCTGACAGCCACATCCAGGTGGCCGCTCGCTACAGTCACGCGCCTGCGAACCGTTCGAAACGGCAGCCGGTACCAGGGAGTTACAATCTGATCGGCGACAGTGCTATTATTGACCCATACTTCCATCACTTTAAGCGTGTCCATACTGCCGTTCCCCAGCGTCACCGTCAGGAAATAGTCACCATCCGGCGCATCAATCCGGAATAAAACCTGGCCAGCTGACAGCACCCCGTCCTCGGTCAGGGCATCGTACGGTTTTATACGGCAGCTGTCGAAAGAGATAGTCGGGGCCGAAAGCCAGCCAAAGCCCCGGTCTTCAGTATATGCGGTCTCAGGGGTCACCTGGACAAAGTAGGCCGCCACTGGCGAGGGGCCGGTACCCATGTCAAACAGGAAATTCTTCCCGACATGGTCCTCAGAAGACCGGCAGGCCTGGAAGGTGTTCAATAACAATATCACCAGCAGGGCAGCGAACCTCATTATGCTACACGATTGCCTCACCGGACTATTCTCCCTTCAGGATCTCAGCTGCTGAGTCCATTCGGCCCATCTCCCGGCACCAGTGAGACCCAGCCGTCAAGTTGATTTTTGTTACCGCCACCCTGTACCTATCAGAATACTCACCAGTCGGCGCTGCTGCCGTCAGTATAGGTGTTCCTGTTGTAATCGGGCGACCTCAATCCCGGCGATGATCATCGATCCTAAGCCCCGGGGATCATGGTCAAAAGTGGGCCGCTCGAAATAAAACGGCAGGCTTTCGCCAATGCCCGTACCGCGGCAGGTCCCGCGAACGGTGCCGTCAGCCGCAACCATGCTTTGAAGGGCCGACCAACCCTTCAGCGCCCGCTCCCGGAAGGACTCAGCGAGCCAACCTTCGCGAATCCCGCGGGCCATCCCCAGCACAAACATGCTGGTGCAGGAGGTCTCCTCGTACGACTCAGGATGATCCAGGACCTGGTGCCACATGCCGCTTTCCGGGTCCTGATACTGAACCAGACCGTCCATGTGGCGGCGGAAAATATCCAATACTGCCGGGTACCTGGGATGGGCCTTTGGTAGCTGGGTGAGGGCTTCAGTCATCGCCCATACCATCCAGCCGTTAGCACGTCCCCAGAAAGCGACTGATCGCTTGCCCGTAGGACCGAACCAGGCATGTTTGAACAGGCCCTTTTCCGCTACGAATAGCCGCTCGGCGAACTGAATCACCTGCCGGGCAGCATCATCAAAATAGGCCGGATCACCGGTCACCCGCGCCATCCGCAATAAATAGGGCACGCTCATGAACAGATCATCGGCCCAGACGGTATACGCCACCGGCTCAGGCCGACAGAAGGTGCCATCCGTCAGGCGGACCTGCCGGTGCGAAATATAGTCGGATATTGGGAACACAAGGGCCTTGTAATTCTCCCCTTCCCCGCGCAGATAGAGCTCCACAAAGGGTAGGGCGGGAGCGCCGGTATCATCGAGCATGGTTCGCCGAAAGAGGCGGTGAAAGCTCCCCCGGAAGGCATGAAGGGATTGGTACTGCCACTTGAAGTAGCTATAGTGCTCCATTATGAAATCACAATAGCGCCGGACGAAGTCGAAATAGTGCCGGTCATTGGAAGCGTCCGCCAGGGCCAGAATGCCAAACATGGTGGCGCCGTGGGCATAGTGCCAGTCGTTGTAGGCCCAGCGCTTGAAATTGCTTGTGAGTTGCCATAGATGCGATGGTCGCGGCACAATCCAGGCAAACTTCCTTTCAGATTCTGTCGCCAGATCACCGGCCATGAATGCGCTCTCGGGTGGATAGACCTGCTCCAGCGCCCGAGCTATGCCACTGCCATTCGGCAATTCGAAGGGGCCCAGACAAAGCCAGTGGGATTCGGTGATCCCTGAATCTACCAGCTGCAGCGAAAAGGATATTGCTTGTTCCTCTCCTCCTTCGGCTGTCAGGGCCTGCAGGAAGAATATCCACGGCCCGCTGCTGGTGACCACCTTAACCAGGATGGGATTGGAGCCCGCCTGCAATTGGGCTTCGAAAGTATCTTGAAAGGCAAAGCGCTCATAGGCGATCTCGGTGAGCGTGGGCGCTCGCGCCCGATCCCAATGGTAGACCAGGTCCGAATTAAGCCATACTTTGATCCCATCGCTGCCGCTGATTCCGAAGGTGATGATCGTGTCACTCACGCTGTGTATTGAGCCCAGGGCATATCCCACGCCCGGCCCAACAGCACCAAACAGACGCCGGAAATCGACAAACTGAATGCCCAGCACAGTTTCCTGTGGGACGAGCTCAAAGTCGAATGTGGTTTCCCTTATAACCCTATCGGCAATCGCTTTCACCACTTCGCGAGGAGTCCGGTGATCGATCCTCTCCCCACACCCGGAGGATAGGAAAGTCCCTACTCCAGTGATCAGATAAATCGTGCATATGAGCCGCCTTTTCATTCTACCGCCCTTCAACCCCTCAGGCTCCTCAGGTAGACCTCAACATTGTTTCACGCCTTCAGTCTTTGCCAGGATTTTCAGAGAATTGAAATCCGATAGGTGACGGTCTGTTCAAACCCGCTCTGGCCTCCAGCCAATTCCAGCGTCACCGGATAGCATTTTAGGGAGGGGAAAGGGTGCCAATAGCGTGATTCCTCACGACCTAATACAATCCGTGCCGCACCTTCCACGATCTCCAGCTTGAATTCTCTTTTACCACCCTGAATGAGAACCGTAAGCGGATCAACCAGCTCAAAGGTCATACCGGACTGCTGCACGAAAGGCTCGATGATCCTTATCGCTGGCTTTCTACCATGGTATCGCAGCTTCACCGATTTCAGTAATCCCTCGTCGAAAATCTCGTGAGTCCAGACATACGCCACACCGCCGGGCAGCCGGTCGCTATTTTTCAACTCACCACCGGTCGAGATGATCGCCGTGGATCGGTCTCCTCTGGAAACGGAAATGCGACCGTCGAACTCGTAGAGGTTGGTATAATAACCGCTGTCGTCCCGGAACTCGATTCTTGGAGTCAGGCAAATGATACTATCCTCCAATTCGGGGAAATGCATGGGTTCCCAGCGGCGGTAGATGGTCTGGCTGGAGGTTTGGAGGAAGCCGTGACCACTTACCCACAGGTTGGAAATAGACCCCCCCGTCGGTCGGTGCATGTACTTGCTCGCGATCCCCTGCTGTAGGTCCTTATAGTTATAGGCCGTAACCGTCGCCATAAAGTTCTCGGACCGGGCCAGGACCACATCAACCGTCGGGAAAAGTCGGGCCCAGCCCACCTGATCCGTCGGGAGCGCAGGCAGCTTTCCGTCCTGCTGTTCACCGAACTCCACGGCGAGCGCCAGGTTCTTGGCCCGAACGAAAGTGGGATATATGCACGGCGGGGTATCGAAAAGATCCCAGAAATGGGGACCATATCCAACCATACTATCCTTCATCATCCCCCGCAGATACGCCAAATTCCGGAGGGCCGCCGTTCGGTACCGCGAATCCACCGGCGTATACAGACTGAATAGTATCTGGCAACCGTCCGCGGTCTTGCTCCCATAGGTGGTCCATTTATTGGAGCGTATCCCCCACGATGCATCCACCGAGCCATCGGGATAGATAAAGGGAAGGTGGTTTGGGAGCGCCTTCTTCACCGCCTCGTCCACCTCCAGGTGATTGGTCAACTTGGCGTATAGACCCAGTCCCCAGAGGGTCATATCGAGGGCATATCCCAGGTCCACACCGTATTTTACTCCCCCGATCCTTCCCCCCTCACCTGTGATGAAGCCGTCTTCGTCCATCTTGGCTACAACCTGTAACGCCAGTTCCTGGGCCTTCTGCGAGTACCGTTCATCGGGAATGATAAGGTTAGTCACAGCCAGCGCCGAGGCCGTCGTTGCACAGTAATTGATACTGGCGAAACGGGGATTCATCACCGCTTCCAGATAGTCCGCCGCTTCTTTAATGGCCTCTTGCCAGGCGCGTCTTTCTTCGCTGGACAAGTATTCCTGAAGAATCGGGAAGGCACACGCCATCATCAGCAGCTGATCAGCCGTGGTTCCGGTCCAGGTTTCTGGCGTTTCGTACCAGGAACCTTCCTCGGTCTGCTGAGTGATGAGCCAATTCCCGGCCGCTATGGCTGTCTCCAGATATTTTTCCTTTCCGCTGTGCCGATAGGCGACGGCGAACGGGTAGACCGCCTCTCCCGCCCGGGTATGCAGCACACTGCACCTGAGACATCTGACGGCGCCAAAATCAGCACTGCTTCGATCTTTAATCTGCAGGTCCACCAGTGCGTCCGTGAGCTGGTAAAGCGTTTCTAATGATTCAGCTTTTATGGAGCCGGTCTGTACTCCCTTCCTACACGAACTACAAACCAGCCCAAATAGGATCAGGAATACCCATAGTCCACCGGTGCTGTATCGCATTTTAAAGCCCTTATGATGATTGCTTATGGAAAAAAAACGACCTCCTGAAGCCCCTGAAATATCTCCAACCCAGTGAGGATCACTTCGTGTACTGTTGCGTAATCTATTTCCGATACCTCGTTCCCGAAGGAGCTGGTTTTCCCAAATACCACTTTCCCTATGGATGGCGCATCACTCTCCCACATAATGGTGATGCCATCGGTTGTCACGTTCTGCAAATAGAGTCCTTTGATAATACCACCTGCCTCCGCCTGACTTCGGCAGCATACAGGCCGGTCAGAATGAGGAGTGCCAGGCACATGCCTGCCGCCCTGAACCTGGACGGATTCCGTATCCCGGACATTAACTGCTGGCCGGCGTGATCCACCACAACACGGTAATAAGAAATGAGCTCTTGGAATTTCATCGCTAGCCCCCTTCTAGTTGCCCTATGAACCGATTCCAGCCAGGATAGACATCAGTGAAATCAATATTAAAACGATAATCCCGGCGCCGATAAATCCAAGTATATCGGTCCGGTATCGCAACCAGGAGAATTTCTTAGGGAGGGAGAACAAGTCGACAATCAGTAGTCCATCCTCGCTATCGCTGCGGGCGAGCAGCTTTTCAACCCACAATCTTCTGGAACTGCGCCCGCTTTTACCTTCAGAAAATCCCTCCAGTTTGATTTCCACACCAGCATCTCGCAGCCGCTGTTCGGCACCCACCGGGGTACTCAAGAGAGTGTAGAATTTGCGCAGTTGCTCCTCCGGCTCCGGCTTGGTTATCCAGCTCACCATAACCATCACCAGCAGCCCGACAGGCAAATAGGCCGCAATCTGATACTGAATGGGCAGGTCAAGATAATTCTGGACATATAAGGCGACGGCAATCATGCTGGCAGCGCTGGCAAAGGCACCATAGCGGTTGGCCCGCTTCCAGATCACACCCACCCAGAAGGCGATGCCCAGGTAGGCCGTCACCTTCCACACTTCCATCAGCCCCCGCACAACGCTGGGGAAACTGAAGGCGAATAAGACACCCCCAGCCACGACGAATAGTGAGGCGATCCTGCCCGTCCGCAGCAAGGTCTTTTCGGAAGCGTCAGAATTGATGTACGGCAGATAAATGTTGCGGGTAAAGAGCGCCGCAGCGTGTACCATGAAGGCATCGCAAGTAGACATGACCGCGGCCAACATAGCTGCGAGCATCAGTCCGACCAAACCCACCGGCAGCAAATTCTTCGCCGCCAGCCCGAAGGCCAGCTCCCGCTCCTCAAACCCCAAGCCCGGAAAGAGAAAGGCGGCAAACACTCCGATAAACGCCCAGCCCATGGTGGCAAACCGCTTGAGAAAATTACCATACGTCCAGCCGGTACGGCAGGCCACCTCCGTCTTCCCCGAACCACCAATAGCCATGTGGTGAGGCTGAACGACCACACCGACCAAGCCATTGACGACAATCATGATGATGAAAAACAAGGTCACTTCCTGGGGTGCCACCAGACTGAACATATGCTCCGGCAGTCCAGCATGGAATGCGCTCATCCCTCCAGCCATGGTAATGGCAAAGGGGATCAGCAGAAAGGACATTACCAGGATCAATACCCCTTGAATGAGGTCGGTAAAAACGGCCGCAATGAGGCCACCTGCAAGACCATAAATCACAAATAGCACCGTGGACACTAGAATAGTGGGTTCCTCAGGTACAGCACCCCCGGTCAGCCCCTCAATCGTCACCCCCGTCCCTTTCAGCATGATACCGATGTCCATGCAAAAATACACAATCCCCATCACGGTGTATAAAATCGCCAGGAAAGAACCATACCGCTCTTGAAAAAAATCGGCCATGGTGACGTATCGCAGCCGACGGTAAATAGGGGCAATGATCCAATAAAAGGGGGTGGAAAACAGCCACATCCACTGATACCAGATACCGGCCAGACCGGTAGTGTATGCGGCTCCGGCTACCGAAACAGGTTGATCGGTGTGCGTGCCGGCACCAAAAGCCTGGGCCACCATCATCACCTTGCCAAAGCGGCGATTGGCCATAAAAAAGTCGTCGGAAGACTTAATCTGCCTGCGGGTCCAGACCCCTAAAACCACAATACCGATGAAGTACGCCAGCAGAACAGCTATATCAAGCGGCGCCATTCCCAGCATACAGTGTTCCTAGTACTCTACCTCGGAGAGATTGAGATCCCTGTTTGCAGCTATAATGAGGATTTCTCGGTGAGAGCCGATTCTGACAGCCAACGCTCGCGGATAGCAAAGGCGGCGGTCTTTGGCTCGCGCTGCCGGTTGAAAATCCCCTTCTTATTTAGAATAATCCGCCGGTGATGCTGGGACGTTCGGAAATCGGCAAAGTTCCAGATGTGTTCGCCGACAATGAAAGGCAGGGAATCAATGACCTCAAAGTATTTCTTGATCAATAGGGTCTGGTATTCCTCAGTGAACATTTGGGGATAGGTGGCATGCTGCCCCTCGAGAGTATCAGCGCCAAATTCGGATAGTAGGATCGGCTTGCGGTATTTTTCATGTAGCGTCTCGAGCTCGCTTTTCAATCGCTCGGCGGCCGTATCGATCTCAACCGGCATTTCATACCAGCCCCAGTAGCGGTTGACCGATACGAAATCTGAATACAGGAAAGCCGGATCTTTGTCCTTGGTCTGGGCACAGGTTGGCAAGGTGATGGGGCGGGAACTATCCAGCTTTCGGGCATGCCGAAAGACTTCCTCCCAATAAGTTTTCGCCTGATCCGAGACCGCTTCCGGTTCGCCCCAAAGGCCCGGCTCGTTGCCTACACTCCAGGCGATTACGGCGGGATGATTCCGGTCCCGGGTGATCAGCTCGGTAAGTGCCCGCTTATGGCTTTCAAGCGTCTTATCGGTCACATACCTGAAATTCAGGCTGACAGCCGGAACCTCATCAATCACCAGAAATCCTAACCGGTCAGCTAGCTGCATGACGCCCTCCGCGTACGGGTAGTGGGATGTGCGGAAGGAATTGGCACCCACCCATTTCATCAACAGGAAATCTTTCACAACCAGGGGATAGGAAATTCCCTTCCCCAGCACGGGGAAATCCTCGTGCTTGCCGAATCCTCGAAGGAAGATAGGCTTACCGTTGAGAAGCAGCCCCGTGTCCGTGACTTCGATCCGGCGGACTCCTACTTCCGACTCATACTCGTCAATAAGCGCGTCTTTCTCTTTCAGCTCCACGCGGAGAGTGTATAGGTGTGGTGATTCAGGAGACCAGAAATGGCAGTCAGGGATAACAAACTCCCCGGTGAAGGTTTGACCGCTTGCAGAGCCGGCACGTTCGGCAACTCGCCGGTCACCTTCCCATAAGGAGACCTGAATGCGGGCAGTATCCAACGCCCCGGTGAAGGATGCTTCGAAAGCGACCCGCCCGGCGGTATCCTCAACACCGGTGTCGATCCGGAGCGTATCCAGGTGCCGCCTGGGCAGTGCCAGAACCTTAACCGGCCGGTGAAGGCCAGCATAAGGAAAGAAATCAAAACTGGTCGGAGGGTAGGTCTGGTCCTGCTGCTTGCGAAAAGCGGCGTAATCCTGGTCAGTCACACCCTGTGGGATCGTATCATGCGTAAGGATATTGTTAACCCTGGCCACCAACACGTTCTTGCCATTGTGATCGACCATATCGGTGATATCGAGCTCAAAGGGCAGGTAACCACCACTGTGCCCACCGGCAGAGATACCGTTCACCCACACTTCGGCGTGATAATCGGCCGAACCGAACCGGACTATGAGCCGTTTCCTTTCCCACTCCCGGGGTAGGCAAAAGTGGGTCTGATACCACACAGATCCCATATAGTTCATCAGCCCCACTTCAGCCAGCTGCTCGTTCCAACTCCCGGGTACACCGACGTAGGTCTCTCCCTGAAATCCCTTCGCCCAGCCATCATCCTGGCCGCGATCGGTGGGATCTACTTTTAATTCCCAGAAGCCGGACAGGTCCAATACGGAACGGTAGCGATTCTGTTGTGGATAGAGCATAGAAAAGAGCCTTTATAACTTACTTGAAACCATCGCCAGCCCCTGCCGCTAGCACTGAGTGGTAGACGGTAATTTCATCTTCTACGGTGGTGTACCCCTTGAAGGCCACCAAACCCTTCCGAGAAATGTGAGGAATGTTGCCGCGGTTCGAGAACCGGGCTTGGGCCGTCTTGCGATACGGGTCAAGTTCATGCGCAAAGTTATTCAATTCCGCACGGAGCGTCACGCTCCTGTGGAGCTGGTCTTCCGGTTGGGTCCTCAGGACCTCATTCATCAATCCCTGGATAATGATACTCGGTTTTTGTATTCCGATGATAAAGGTATTGGCTTGCTTCCTATCGACTGCATTGTTCGTGGTATTCCCTGGCGCGAAAACTGCACCCATCCACCCGATTCGTAAACAGAATCCCGTTCCGGAAGCAGAACTCTAACGTGCCTGCCTTACACGGAAAACCTTTTGCGGCAATCCTCATCCAATCAGGCGGGAGCACTGGATCGATGGTCAAACCAGCCTCGCTGTCTTCAAATCTGATCAAGTCGATCGCAGAGAGAGGTCTCCCGGGAGCGAAATCAGCGTTCGGGTTCCACCCTGCTCTGAATCCAGAAACTATCCGCCACCACCCCATCAATGTCTTTGAAATAAAATCGCGCCAGGTTCGCCTGCCCGTTGACATTGAACTCACCGAACAAGGCGCCGTAGTTGGCATTCTGATCCGAGGTATACGCGCTGGCCCACCAGTCACCGGTGCGCTCCTGATCACGGATGCTTTTACCGCCCAGTCCGCTGACAAACACGAACGAATGGCCTTTATCGATGACCAGCGTATCCGAACGACTGGCGACCGTCTTGTTCATCACATCACTTAACAGATGCGTCCGCTGGTAGGAATGCTCATGAGCGGTGGCAATGATGGCGCCACCTTTTCGTGACTCTTCGTAAACCCCCCAGCCGGTGTCATCAGATTTGTGCCCCAGCTGCATGTCGGTCATATTCTTATGCCAGCCACAAATGCTCCAGATCGAAGGATCCTCCACCAGTTTCGCCTTTATATATTCCGCATGGTTCGAATCGAGTTCTCCCGGGGCAAGCAGCATGATAAACAGGCCCTTGTACTTGAAGGATGATTTCACTCCGAGGTCACCATTCCACGCGATACCGAGTCGAGTGAACCGGTCTTTGATATATTGCTGATAGCCGCCAGGCCCGCTCCACATCTTTTTATCGTGATTTCCGATGCATGTGAAATAAGGGAAATCGCTGCCCAGGACATCGTTGATCATGGCATCCCAGGCGGCCGGATCGTCCTCGTAGTCGATATCGCCCAGGTGCACTACGGCCTGGGTTCCTTCCGATCTGATCAGCTCCAGAACGGCTCGTGGCGCCTCGCCTAAACCCTGATCGCCAATGAAGGCAACTTTGAAATTAACGGGAGTTTTATCTTCCGGCGTTCGGGTGCATGCTACACCGGTAACCAGCAGGACGATGAATATCAATTTCCCAATACCGACAGTTGACTTATTTATTGTTTCCCAGGGACGTTTCATATTGCCTCCGCATATTTTACCCTTATGGAATGACTCACCTGATTATGGTTGTTTTCAAATCGAGATGGTAGAACCGCTGATTCTAATTCATCATACTTTCTGAGAGTGAAGCGGGAGGGAAGTGACTCCCTCCCGCTTTCCTTGGACTCTCATTCGGGACTTTACTTTTCCCCTGTCTTTTACAGCCGCTTACTTCAGCAGAACCATCTTGATGTTGCGGGTATATTCGGGCGTCACCAGCCGTGCAATATACACACCTGAGGGCACCTCGCGACCGTCAGGCAGCTTGCCGTTCCACACAGCCTGCCGATAGCCCGGTTCCATATACCCATCCACCAGTCGTACCACCTGCCGGCCCAGCAGATCATATACCACCAGGGCAACATCCGTTGCCACCGGTAGGTCGTATTTGATGGTGGTAATCGGGTTGAAGGGGTTGGGGTAGTTCTGGGACAGGGCAAATTCCGTCGGTAATTCTGAACCTGCCACTACACCAACAATCTCGCTGAACGTCGCCGTGATGCTCTTGTCTGCATCAACAG